>JAYWAV010000068.1:0-2518 GCA_043782015.1 Rhodoferax sp.
AAGATGTGATCGCCCAGGAATCAGGCCCGGTGGACACTGCGATGCTGTGGTTTGTCCGGCAGAACATGCCGCCTGTTTTGTGGGATTTTTTCACTGCCGTCACGGTGACCGGCTCAGGGATTTTTCTTGCCCCCACCACTGCGGCAGTATGTATTGGGTTTTTTATCAAGCGGCATCGGCGCGAGGCTGCTTTGCTGGCTGTGTCGATGCTTACTGCCTGGACTTGTACCTACACACTCAAGGCACTGGTAGACCGCGCGCGGCCAGAGCTGTGGAGCACTGCCTGGTACTGGGGGTCAAGTTTTCCAAGCGGACACACACTGAGCACGGCCGCTTTTGCGACATCACTGGTTTTGGGCGCAGCGCGCATCTGGCCGCGCTACCGCAACGTGGCGCTGGTGTTGGCGGTGCTATGGATCGGCCTGGTGGGGCTGTCGCGTTTGGTGTTGGGTGTGCATTGGCCTTCAGATGTGCTGGCGGCAGTTTGCCTTGGCGTCTTCATACCGCTGGCCATCAGCATGGCTCTTGATCTGTGTATGCATCGTGCAACCAATGCGCCGTAGGCTGATGGCCTAACGCCACATTGAGTATTACAGGTCTTCCAGCACCTTGGGCGGAAAGGCTGCGCGCAGTGCATTCAAAATCGCCAATACGTCAATTCCCTCTTGCAGCACCGCCCCCAGAACAGGGTCAAGTTGGCCAGTGGCTGCAAACACCATACCGACCACGCTGAGCAGCATGCCGCCCACAGCGCTTTGCAACGCCACCGTACGCATATGGCGGCTGATGTGCATGAACTCATCGACTTTTTTCAGCGAGTTGTCCATCACCACCACCGATGCGGCTTGCGCAGTCACGTCGCTGTTTTGACCTAACGCAATCCCCACCGTGGCGGCCATCATGGCGGGTGCATCGTTGATGCCATCGCCCACGTACAGGGTTTCGGTCAGCGCTGTTTCACGTCTTACCAGAACCAGTTTTTGTTCCGGACTTTGCTGGGCATGGATGTCGGTGACGCCCACCTGCTCGGCAAGATACTTGACCTCAGATTCACGATCGCCGGAGACGATCATCGTCTTGTCAAAGTGGTGCTTGGGGCCAAGGTGAGAGATAAATGAATGGCTTTCCGCCCTTGGCGCATCGTGAAAGCGATAGGTCGCGGCATAACGCTCGTTGATCAGCGCAACGCATTCAAGCCCACTTTCTACTGGCGTGATCTGCTCGATACCTGGAACCTTTTGACTGGCTGCCTGGTTCCGGCTGATGACGCGCACCTGCTGACCCCTGACACCACCGCGCATTCCTTGGCCCGGAGCCTCGCTTACATCGAGCGCATCCGTCAAAGTCAAACCTTTTGCCTTGGCCGCTTCCAAAATGGCGCGCGCCAGAGGGTGCTTTGAATAACGCTCCAAACTGGCAACAGCGCCCAACACAGCGTCTTGGGTGAAACCGGTCGCCATCACTTGATCGGTCAGTGTTGGGGTACCGTAGGTGAGCGTTCCAGTCTTGTCAAAAATCGCGGTGCGGCACTTTGAAATTTGCTCCAGCGCGACCGGGTTGCGCACGATGATGGCGCGCCTGGCGCAAAGCGATATCGAGCCGATGATGGCCACCGGAATAGCGATTAGCAACGGGCACGGTGTAGCAATCACCAGCACGGCCAGGAAACGCGTGGCATCCCCGCTGAACGCCCAGGCAATGCACGCCACCGCAAGCGCCAGGGGCGTGTAAAAAGTACCCAATTGGTCGCCCAGGCGTCGAAGCTGTGGGCGCTTCGATTCGGAGTCCTTCATCACCTCCATGATTTTTGCCTGGCGAGAGTCTGCAGCGATGCGGATTGTGCGGATCGTGAGAGCTGAATCGCCATTGACCGCACCCGAAATCACCAGGGAGCCGCAGGTCTTTGTCATTTCGAAGGGCTCGCCGGTCAAAAATGATTCGTCCATCGCGCCATGGCCGTCGGTCACCACGCCGTCTACCGGGCAAATGTCATGCGGGTAAATCACCAGCATATCGCCCACGGCCACCTGGCTCAGGACGACATCTTCCATGTCCGTGGCTGCCGCTTTGCTGGCGTTCTTGCGATGCGCTACAGATGGAATCCGCTTGGCCAGCGCAGCCAAAACTGAAGAGGCACTGCTCAGTGCGTAAGCCTGAATCGCTTCGCCGCCCGCCAGCATCAACACAATTACCGTCCCAGCTAAATATTGACCCAACAGAAGCGACGTGATGATGGAAATACCGCCCAGCAGATCAGCACCAAAGTCGAGCCTGACGAGTTTTCGAAGCAAATCCAGCAGCATCGGCAACCCGCCCACAACGAGCATAACCAGCAGTGGAATGTCGCTGAGGACGGGCCGTGTGTGCCAGATAAAACGCATGGCCAGGTGCAGGGCGATAGCGACCAATGCCATCACAGCAATGATGGCGCTGCGGCGCCCTTTCAACCACGACCAAGCCGCAGCGACACCAGTGGTATGGGGTAACTCTGCCGTTGTATCAGAAGATGTATTGGCAG
>JAYWAV010000069.1:0-6994 GCA_043782015.1 Rhodoferax sp.
AAAACTGCTCTTGAAGATGAAGGGGATGCCGAGTTCGTCGGTGATTTCCTTCAGTGTTCCGGCCGCATCCATCTGCAGCTGTTCGGACTCGACGACGCAGGGACCGGCGATCAGAAAAAACCGTTTATCCAACCCAATCTCGAAACCACAAAGTTTCATGGTGTAGCCTTTTTTATCATGCAGCTACTTTCAAACTGGTTCCTGCCGCCTGGTGGTCCAGTGCGGATTTCACAAAGGCATTGAACAAGGGGTGACCGTCCCACGGCGTCGATTTGAACTCGGGGTGGAACTGGACGCCGACAAACCAAGGGTGCACGCTCTGAGGCAACTCGACCATTTCGGTCAACTGCTCGCGCTGGGTCAGTGCAGAAATCACCAGGCCGGCGGTACGCAGCTGGTCCAGGTAATTCACGTTGGCCTCGTAGCGATGGCGGTGGCGCTCGGTCACTACGTCGCCGTAGATCTTGTGGGCCAGCGTGTTCTTGGCCACATCCGAGCTTTGTGCGCCCAGGCGCATGGTGCCGCCCAGGTCCGAGTCTTTGTTGCGGGTCTTGATGGTGCCGTCGGAGTCTTTCCACTCGGTGATCAGCGCGATCACGGGGTTCGGTGTCTCGGGATCGAACTCGGTGCTGTTGGCGTTCTTCAGACCCGCCACATGGCGCGCGAATTCAATGGTGGCGACTTGCATACCCAAGCAAATGCCCAAATACGGCACCTTGTTTTCACGTGCAAAACGGGCCGCGCAAATTTTGCCTTCAATGCCGCGTTTGCCAAAACCGCCGGGCACCAGCACCGCATCAAACTTGGCAAGCCGGATCACGCTGTCTGGGGTAATGGTTTCGGAATCGATGTACTCGATCTTCACTTTCACATGGTTTTTCATACCGGCATGGCGCAGCGCTTCATTCAACGACTTGTAGCTGTCGGACAGGTCAACGTATTTGCCGACCATGGCGATACTGACCTCACCCTGCGGGTGCTCGGTCTCGTAGACCAGATCGTCCCAGCGTTTGAGGTTGGCGGGTGGCGTATTCAGGCGCAGTTTGTCGCAGATCAGCCCGTCCAGACCCTGCTCGTGCAGCATGCGCGGCACTTTGTAGATCGTGTCCACATCCCACATGGAGATGACGCCCCATTCGGGTACGTTGGAGAACAGCGAAATCTTCGAGCGCTCTTCCTGCGGGATGGGGCGGTCCGCACGGCACAGCAGCGCGTCAGCCTGGATACCGATCTCGCGCAATTGCTTGGCGGTGTGTTGGGTGGGCTTGGTTTTGAGCTCACCCGCGGCGGCAATCCAGGGGACATAGCTCAGGTGCACAAAAGCGCTGTTGTTGGGGCCCATCTTCAGGCTCATCTGGCGCACGGCCTCGAGGAAGGGCAGGGACTCGATGTCACCCACGGTGCCTCCGATTTCCACAATCGCCACGTCGACCGCATCAGGCTCGCCAAAGCGCGCACCGCGTTTGACGAATTCCTGGATTTCGTTGGTCACATGGGGGATGACCTGAACGGTCTTGCCCAGGTAATCACCACGGCGCTCTTTGTCGAGAACACTTTTGTAGATCTGGCCGGTGGTGAAGTTGTTGGATTTGCGCATCCGCGTCTCTATGAAGCGCTCGTAGTGCCCAAGGTCCAGATCAGTTTCTGCGCCGTCGTCGGTGACGAATACCTCGCCGTGCTGCAGGGGCGACATGGTGCCCGGGTCGACGTTGAGATAAGGATCCAGCTTGATGAGAGTGACTGTCAGGCCCCGCGATTCCAGAATCGCAGCTAAGGAGGCTGAGGCGATTCCCTTGCCAAGGGAGGACACCACACCGCCGGTGACGAAGACAAATTTGGTCATGTCAGGGGGAGCATTGCGCTCAGGGAGGTGGTAAAGCGAGATTATACGTGTCGCGGTTTGCAAGACTCATTGGTTGTAAACTCTTTTATGCGGATGCGCTTGTGCCTGCCGGACTGGAGAATGCCGGGGGCCTCATGGTGTGCCTAAGGCCACACAAATCGCCTCCCGGCATTCCCCACTCCGGCGAGAACATAGTGTCTGCGAGTCTGTGTCACAACGCATGCACGATCAGGTTCGGGGCGGAGTGCCTGGGTTCTGCTGGCCGATTTCAGATCCCTTCAGGATCTCATGAGGCCAGCGGTACCCAGGCACTTCGACCTGCGAGCTGAAGGGACTGGACTGTCTGCTACATTGCCCAGCATGAATGACCTCGCCGGTAAACACATCGTCCTGGGCCTGACCGGTGGCATCGCCTGCTACAAGGCTGCCGAGTTGTGCCGCGCACTGATCAAAGAGGGCGCCACGGTTCAGGTGGTGATGACCGAGGCCGCGGCCCAGTTCATCACGCCAGTCACCATGCAGGCGCTGTCCAACCGCCCTGTATTTGACTCGCAATGGGATGCGCGCCCCGAAAACAATATGGCGCATATCAACTTGAGTCGCGAAGCCGATGCGATCCTGATTGCACCCTGCAGCGCAGACTTCATGGCCAAACTGTTGCATGGCCGCGCCGATGATTTGCTCAGCCTGATGTGCCTGGCCCGGCCCATTGCTACCGTGCCCCTGCTGATTGCTCCGGCGATGAACCGCGAAATGTGGGTGCACCCTGCGACGCAGCGCAATCTGGAGCAGTTGCAGACAGATGGAACCTGTTTGCTCGGCGTAGGGTCAGGCTTTCAGGCCTGTGGCGAAACTGGCGACGGGCGCATGCTGGAGCCGAACGAGTTGCTGGAAGACGTCGTCGCCTTCTTTCAACCCAAGGTGCTGGCGGGTAAGACCGTTTTAGTGACCGCTGGTCCCACTTACGAGGCGATTGACCCCGTGCGCGGCATCACCAATTTGTCCAGCGGGAAAATGGGCTTTGCGATTGCACGCGCAGCACACGAAGCCGGTGCGCAGGTCACGTTGGTGGCTGGGCCGGTGAGTTTGACCACACCGCGTGGCGTTACCCGTGTGGATGTGAAATCTGCATCAAATATGCTGGAAGCCGCCGTGGAACATGCGCACGCAGCTAGCATATTTATAGCAACTGCTGCGGTGGCCGATTGGCGCCCAGCGCAGGCTGCCAATCAGAAAATCAAGAAAGACGGCTCCGGCCAGTCGCCCACATTGGGCTTTGTCGAGAACACCGACATTCTGGCTACCATCGCCCAGTCCTCGCGTGCGCAAAGTGGCGCGCTATATTGCGTAGGCTTTGCCGCCGAAAGCCACGACCTGCTAGCGCACGCCACCGCCAAACGCGAGCGTAAGGGCGTTCCGCTACTGGTGGGTAACATTGGCCCGGCCACTTTTGGTCAGGACGACAACGCCTTGTTGCTGGTCGATGTCAAAGGCGCCAAAGAAATTCCTCGAAACAGCAAACTCGCGCTGGCCCGTTTGCTGGTCGCCGAGATTGCTTCCCGGTTATCCACCTCTTCTTCAAAATGAAAATCGACGTCAAAGTTATCGACCCTCGTCTCACCGACAACCTGCCCAGCTACGCCACGCCCGGAAGCGCCGGTCTGGATTTGCGCGCTTGCCTCGATGCACCGCTGACACTGGAGCCCAATGCCTGGCAGTTGGTGCCGACCGGCATGGCCATCCACTTGAACGATCCAGCCTACGCCGCATTGATCCTGCCGCGCTCGGGGCTGGGGCATAAGCACGGCATCGTGCTGGGCAATCTGGTGGGTCTCATCGACAGCGATTACCAGGGTCAGCTGATGGTCAGTGCCTGGAATCGCAGTGATGTGGCGTTCACTATCCAGCCGATGGAACGTATTGCGCAACTGATGATCGTGCCTGTGGTGCAGGCGCAATTTAACATCGTCTCGGAGTTTGATACTGCATCGGAGCGTGGTGAGGGTGGTTACGGTTCTACTGGGAAGCAGTAATTTTTCCGCCCGTCGCGGCTTGGCTCTCGCCCGCTGACGGCCCGGGGTGTACGTTTTGTTCCGTGTCCTCCGGGCCGTGAGGGCCCTCCTCCTTTACCTACGCAAAACGCATACCCCGCACCATCAGCTAGAGAAGCAGCGGCCAAAAGTGAATTCTGAGTCGCTGGCATGCCAGCACCTCGTGAGATCAGGTGGGTTGGGTACTCTTTTCCGGGAGGTCAAGGAGGAGCGGCCCTCGCGGCCGCGGGGGACACGTACGGAAATGAGCACCCGACCCGCCTGATCCAGAGGCAACCTCAGAGAACCAAAAAATCAGTGCAAATGATCGTTACCCGGACCTTGTTCGTGCAACGGCTGAATACGGAAAAATCCGGTACCTGCCGAGCCACGACCCATCTCTTCTTCAGTCGCCTCACGCACACTTTCCACTTTCAGGCTGATGCGGATTGCAATGCCAGACAGAGGGTGGTTGCCGTCCAGTACCACATGCTCGGGGTAAATCTCGGTCACGGTGTAAAGCATGTCGCGCGGCGCATCCGGATTGCAGCCTTCGGGAAGCGCTGAGCCTTCAAAGGTCAGGCCTTCCTGCAAATCTTGGGGGAACAACTCACGGGGTTCCAGAAACAGCAACTGGTCGTTGAAATCGCCAAAGGCCTGCTCGGGTTCGATCTGCAAGTCCAGCGTGGCGCCTGCGGAGTGCCCTTGCAGAGCGGCTTCAATCGGGGGCAACAGGTCGTGGCCACCCAGCAAAAATTCGACCGGATCGTCCAGAACGTCCAATACTTCGCCCAAAGTGTCTTTCAGCGTCCAGGTGAGGGCAACGACGCATTGCGGTGTAATTTCCATAGGCGAGAATTGTCCCATGAACGTTCAACACCCTCTTTCCCTGCTCGGTGGCATGTCACCGGCCACTTTCATGCGCCGCCACTGGCAAAAGAAGCCATTGGTGATTCGGCAGGCGATCCCCGGGTTTCAGCCCTTGCTGGATCGCGCGGAATTGTTTGAGATGGCCGCCAGCGAAAACGTGGAGTCGCGCCTGGTGGTGCACAAAGCCGCGAAGACAGGCCCTGGTTGGCAGATGCGCCATGGCCCGTTCCAGCGCAAATCGTTGCCTCCGCTGAAGCAAGCGGGCTGGACCCTGCTGTTGCAGGGCATGGACTTGCACCATGACGCGATTCACGCCCTGCGCAACCAGTTCCGCTTTGTGCCAGATGCGCGGCTGGACGATCTGATGGTCAGCTATGCGTCTGACGGCGGTGGCGTGGGGCCGCACTTCGACAGCTACGACGTATTTCTATTGCAGGCGCATGGACGGCGCCGTTGGCGCATCGGGAGGCAGAAAGACCTGACATTGCAGCAAGGCGTGCCCCTGAAAATTCTGGCGAACTTTGAACCTGAAGAAGAGTTTGTGCTGGAAGCGGGCGACATGCTGTACCTGCCGCCACGCTATGCGCACGACGGCATCGCCGAAGGCGAGTGCATGACCTACTCCATTGGCTTTCGCGCACCGGGCGCGGCGGAGATGGCACAGGAGGTGTTGCAGCGACTGGCCGAAGGATGCACAGAGGAGGGCGCGGGTGCCCTGTACCGTGACCCTGCACAAGTGGCAGTAGAGCGCAGCGCCGAGATCCCGCAGGCGCTGGAGGCCTTTGCCCGTAGCGCGCTGGAGAACGCATTGAAGGACCCGCTGGCGCTGGCACGCGTATTGGGTGAGCACCTGAGCGAGCCCAAAGCCAATGTCTGGTTTGAGGACCAGGAGGATGTACGGCTGCAGGGCGTCATCCGACTGGACCGCCGCACTCGGATGCTCTACGACACGCACCATGTGTTTATCAACGGAGAAGGCTTTCGTGCCTCGGGGCGGGATGCCAAATTGATGCGCCTGCTGGCAGATGCGCGTATGCTGGATGCGAAGGCGGTGGGGTTGCTCAGCGGCCCGGCCAGAGACCTTGTGCAGGAATGGATGGAAGCGGGGTGGCTACATGACGGATCCTGAAGACCCCCAACCGCTGGCGACGGGGCCTTTTTCCGGTCCGGCGGAATTTACCGCGTTGGTGCGAAGTGCCATTGCCTGCGCAGCCCGTGAAGGCTGGAAACAGATGACTTGGTGCGACACCAACTTTGAAGACTGGCCCTTGCGCGAAAAAGCGGTCGTCGAAGACCTGCATGCTTGGGCCCGCAGCGGCCGCAAACTGGTGTTGTTGGCGCAGAGCTTTGATTCGATTGAGAGATACCACGCGCGGTTTGTGGACTGGCGGATCCGCTGGGACCACATCGTGGAGTGTCGCGTGTGCCGCCCGCGTGCGGGTACCGAGTTCCCCAGCGTGCTGTGGAGTCCGCGCTGGTTTATGCATCGCCTTGATCTGGTGCGATGCCGTGGGGTGTCCAGCTATGAAGCCCAAACCCGCGTGGGTTTGCAGGAAGAGTTGGAAGAATTCCGCAGACAGGGAACGCCCGGCTTTCCGGCCACCCGACTGGGTTTGTAAAGTAGGGCTGCGCCCACTTTTGGGGCATTTGAGCGCTGTTATATAATTCTGGGCTCTGGTAGGAGGAGATCGAATGCTTTTTACCAGCGCTTTGGCGGCTTGCTGCCTAAGCAATTTCCGGAAATTGTTTCGTCAACTCACTTAATTGTCCTTAAAAATGAACAAATCTATCGTTTTGGCAGCTGTTATCGCTGCTGCTGCTCTGGCCGCTTGCGGTAAAAAAGAAGAAGCCGCTGCTCCTGTAGCTGCTCCTGCTGCCGCTGCTCCTGCACCTGCTGCTGCTCCTGCAGCTGACGCATCGGCTCCTGCTGCTGCTCCTGCAGCTGACGCATCTGCGCCCGCCAAGCAGTAATTCTGCCAAGCGAAAAAAAACCACCTTCGGGTGGTTTTTTTTCGTCCGCTCGCACAGGGGAGCTAATCAGTTGGGGTCAGAGCGCATCGCTGCGTGAGTGATCTGACCTCAAAACTCGGCTCCAAAAGACGTGAGTGGTCTGACCCCAAAGTTCATTTCAGGTCGTCAGCGATCAGTTTGACGATACGTTGCGCGTTGGTGGAGTTGTCTGGAGCGCCCTTGGCGTCCTGGATGGCTACTGTCGTGATCTCGCCTTGGGTCTTGACCGTAATCTGGTACT
>JAYWAV010000070.1:0-2512 GCA_043782015.1 Rhodoferax sp.
GGCTCCAGCCGGTAACGCAAATTAGCCAGTAACGCGGTGACATCGCCGGGCGGCAGGTTCAGGGCATCGATAGACAGCTTGAGCTGGTCCAGTCCCTCCTGCAGCATGCTGGCAACCTCGCCCGTATCGGCATTGCCGCTTTGCAACTGGCGCAGTGCCACGCTCAGATGCATGCCCACCCCATCGTGCATGTCGCGCAGGATGCGTGTGCGTTCGGCACTGCGGGCCTCGCTGTGTGCCAGGCCCGCCAACCGGGCGTAGGTCCGCTTGAGTTCCTGCTCTTTTTGAGCGACTTGCAGGGCCAGATTTTCCTGCAGGTACGCGGCCTGGGCGGTCGCGGCCCTGAACCGCATCAGCACCACCACGCTCGCAGCCAAGCCAAACAGCAGCGAAGAAAAATACAAGGTACTGCTGCCCGTGACGGACGGGCGAATCCGCAAAAGGTAAAGATCCGTCAGGCCCACGACCACATTGACTGCCATGGCCAGTCCAAACAGACTGCTCCCCAGTTCCTTCAACTGCACCACACTTTTCCAGGAAAACGCGGCGCAAAACAGCAAGAAGGTCAGACCTAGCAGGCCATACCAGGCGGTCAGTGCCAGTGGCCAGATATAGACCCATGCGGCAGTGGCCGCAAAAAACCCGCCCATACACAACACGAGCAACCAGCGGCGCATTGCACTGGCCCACCGGGCCTGGCTCCAGTGGACCAGCTCCATGCAAAACAGCGTGGTCAGGCAGGCCCAGGCCCCCAATGCCAGCGAGGAAAGCACCGACCACCAGGCCACCGGCAGCGGAGGGGTTTCAATGATGGAGTCAGCCACCCGGAACACCCAGCACATCTCCGCCAGCCCCATATAGAGGTACAAAACGTCGCGCCGCCGTCCTTGGCCTGCCATCGGGTCAAGTTGGGTGAGCCACAGTGCCAGGCCCATGATTCCAACCAATGCACTGAAAATCACCACCCCCAGGCGGGCCGGAACGCGCCAAAACCAGACCTCCATATGCGCTGCCTGCACTTCTGCCATCGTGCCCAGCAGCAAGGGCGACAAACCGCCTTGGCGCCCCGCATCACCGCGTACCAAGATGCGCAATTCGTTGTGCCCCGTCTGCAATGCGTAACCCAGCGAGATGATGCGCGGAAGTTTGGAGTCCTCCTTGGCTGGCCCGTGCATGGTGCCAAACCACTCGATGCGCTTGCCGTTAAGCAACACTTGGTAGCCATTGGCAATTTTTGCGGCATACAGCCCATAGGGTTCCGTCGCCAGACTGGTTAACTCGAAGTCGAATACGAACTCGGCGACACCAGACTCTCCCGGGTGCGACCGGTCCCACAAATAGGGCAAGCCAACGGTCACGGCGCCCGTGCCTGGTGTATCAGGAAAAGACACCTTCGCCTGGGTCAACGTCAAAGACGCCCGGGCATACGGAGCCCCAAAAAACAGGACGCAAAGGGCCACCACCCAAGCTTGCCAATTCCCCCTCCCGCGGAGTCCTTGAACTTGCAGCACGGCTAGGTCTTCCCGGTGAGTAAACCCATACGGGTCGCTTCAAAGACGGCCTCATTCTTGGAATGCACGGCCAGTTTGAAATAGATTTTCTTGATGTGTGACTGCACCGTGTGGACACTCAGCGCCTGGATACGCGCAATTTCCCCGTATGAGAAACCCCGGGCAATCAGCGCCAAGACTTCCAGCTCCTTGGGCGACAACAAGTCCGCAGACTGCGTTGCATCAGCCAAACCCTGCGACGCAACGGCACCTTCCGAGCGGTACTTGGACAAGACCCGACGCGCAATCATCGGAGAGATGGGGGATTCACCGCGGCGCATGGCCAAGATGGCGTCTGCAATATCGTCCGGCGTGGCGTCCTTGTGGATGTAGCCTAACGCGCCCGCTTCAATGCTGGCCAGAACGTTGTCTTCATCGCCAAACATCGAAATTACGAGCACCTCGCACGCCGGGTTGCGCTGCATCGCGTGGCGAATCACATCCAACCCACTGCCATCGGGCAAACCCAGATCGATCAGCAAAACATTCAATGTGCTGGCATTGATATCCAGCCAATTCTTTGCTTCCGCCACCGTGCCCGTGCACCCGGACAACTGCAGCTCCGGTGAGCGCGCAATACAAGTTGCAAAGAACTCCTGCATTTCCAGATTGTCTTCAACGACGAGTACGCGCCAAGCTTGCATGTCAATTCTCTAATGTTCACGCAAGCATAGCGGTATGCCGCCTGCAAATCGCATTGGGCTATCCCATGGATATGGGATAGCCAAATGCCCATAACTCCATAGCATTCGAACCAAGCCCCAGTCGACCTGCTGAGGCCATTTGTAACCTCTACCTCAGGAAAATTATGACCACTACGTTGCGCTATCTGTCCGTCGCCCTATTTGCCCTAATTCTGACCGCCTGTGGTGGTGGTGATGAAGAAAATAGCGGCGCAAACAGCAGTGTCCAGCTGCCATCCACGCTGGTCGGCACGTCGATCACCTATACCGTCACTGATT
>JAYWAV010000071.1:0-2512 GCA_043782015.1 Rhodoferax sp.
CTGGCCGGGCGCTTCATGCGTTTGAGTACATCGGGGTGGCTGTGTTGCAGTGGCACATCGAGGTAGGGCAACACTTTGCCCGTTGCCATCAGCGGCAACACGTCGTTCACGCTTGGGTAGGGGTACACGTAGTGCAGACGCACCCAGGCACCGTAGGGTTCGGCAATATCGCCCAGCGCCTGCACCAGATCCAGCATGCGGGTCTTGATGGGTTTGCCATCCCAGAAGCCGGTGCGGTACTTCACGTCAACGCCGTAGGCCGAGGTGTCCTGGCTGATCACCAGCAACTCCTTGACACCACCTTCAAACAGAGCACGGGCTTCGTTGAGCACGTCGCCAATCGGGCGCGACACCAGATCGCCACGCATGGACGGAATGATGCAGAAGGTGCAACGGTGGTTGCAGCCTTCGCTGATCTTGAGGTAGGCGTAATGGCGTGGCGTGAGCTTGATGCCCGCCACGCCAAAGGTATTCGGCACCAGGTCAATGAACGGGTCATGCGGCTTGGGCAAATTAAGGTGCACCGCGTCCATCACCTCCTGCGTCGCATGCGGGCCGGTGACGGCCAGCACGCTGGGGTGCATTTGCCGCACCAGGTTGCCGCCGTCGCTGCCCGACTTGGCACCAAGGCAGCCGGTGACGATGACGCGGCCATTCTCGGCCAGCGCTTCAGCAATCGTGTCCAGGCTTTCTTTCACGGCATCGTCAATGAAGCCGCAGGTGTTGACGATGACAAGATCAGCACCGGCAAAGGTTTTGGAGGTTTGATATCCCTCGGCGCTGAGCTGGGTGAGGATCAGTTCGGAATCGGTCAGCGCCTTGGGGCAGCCCAGGCTGACGAACCCGACCCTGGGTGCCTGGGAGGTCTTGATTTGGGGAGGGGCTAAGACTTCGCTCATCGCTTTGTATTTTTATCGCTTCACGCCAAACGTGCCCAGCATCTGTTCGGTCTGTTTTTGCATCTGCTCCTGCATTTGCGTAAATATGTTTCTGGACTGCTCCAGGTTTTTGCCCATCATGCCCTGCATCAGCGGCGACTGCAGGCCCATGAACTGTGACCACATTTCGGGTGTCAGTGTTTTGGCCTGCTCACCCAGCTTGTTTTGCACCTCCATCATGGCCTGGATGCTTTTTTCCAGGTAACCGCCCATGAAACCCTGCATGGCGTTGCCGTAAAAACGGATGACGCTGGTCAGCACTTCAGGGGTGAACATGGGCGAGCCATTGGCTTCTTCTTCCAGGATGATCTGCAGCAGAATGCTGCGCGTCAGGTCTTCACCGGTCTTGGCATCGCGTACGACAAAGGCTTCACTCTCCATGACCAGCTGCTTGACCTCGGACAGCGTGATGTAAGCCGAAGTGTCGGTGTCATAGAGCCGCCGGTTGGGGTACTTTTTGATGACACGCTGCGAATTCTTGGCGTCATTTGTCTTTTTATTCTGCATGGCTCTGGCTCCTCGGATTCAGGTCAACCTTGACATTTCGCACGCCACAATGCGGCGAAAAAATCATGTCTATTGCACTGCAACACATTCTAGGGAGTGGCCAAGTGTCTGGCACCGAAGGAATACCCTCATTGGCCCGCAATGGCCGGCTGATTGGGAAGTGACCGGTGCAAAAGGACCTGTACGGAATGACTGACGACGGGAAAAATGGTAGGCGCGAATGGACTCGAACCATCGACCCCCACCATGTCAAGGTGGTGCTCTAACCAGCTGAGCTACGCGCCTAAGGATATACGTCCGAGAAGCATGAATTGTAGCAGCATTCAGCGCGGCTTTCCGCCAAACGCCGGCATCCGCCATAATTGCCGGCTGCACCGGACTCTGGCCAGTGGCCACACGTCCGGTGTCCCCTTTTCAGTCAATTTACCCAGGAGTTTTAAACATGGAAATCGCAGGCAAAGTATTCATCGTGACCGGTGGCGCATCGGGTTTGGGCGAAGGCACGGCGCGCATGCTGGCCTCCAAAGGTGGCACGGTCGTGATTGCCGACATGCAGGCAGAAAAAGGTGAAGCCGTTGCCAGGGAAATCGGCGGCGCATTCGTGAAATGCGACGTGACCAGCGAAGCCGACGGCCAGGCCGTTGTGGCCAAGGCGGTGAGCCTGGGCAAACTGATGGGCCTGGTCAACTGCGCCGGCATCGCCAGCGCCGAAAAAACCGTCAATAAAAACGGCGCGCACAATTTTGACTCTTTCAAGCGCACAGTGACCATCAACCTGATCGGCAGCTTCAACATGATCCGGCTGGCTTCGCAGGCCATGTGCAAGAACGAGCCCGAAAGCACCGGCGAACGTGGCGCCATGATTTCCACCGCCTCGGTTGCGGCCTACGACGGCCAGATCGGCCAGGCTGCCTACAGCGCCTCCAAGGGCGGCGTGGTCGGCATGACGCTGCCCATCGCCCGTGATCTGGCCCAGAACGGCATCCGCAACATGACGATTGCACCCGGCATTTTTGGCACGCCGATGATGGCCAGCATGCCCAAGGAAGTGCAGGCCTCGCTGGCCG
>JAYWAV010000072.1:0-18774 GCA_043782015.1 Rhodoferax sp.
CTGATGACTCTTTGCCTGCCCAGCGTATTCGCTGCGGTTTTTGGCATACATCGGCCTGCAGCGCCCGCAACACGGGCGCAATCAGCTATTACATTGATAGCAAATTCACAAACGCAATCCCTCGTCCCCATCCACGCGCCTACGCTTCGACACCTCGTGTGATTCGAAGTTCTCCGGCAATTCCACCTCGTTTCGATTCGTCAGTCAGGCACCGTTAGCCCCTCTCGGGCATGTGTTAACTGATGACGGATGCAATCCATGAAACGGATGCTTATCAACGCCACGCAGGCTGAAGAACGCCGCTTGGCCATTGTCGACGGACAAAAACTCCTCGACTACGAAATCGAAATTGAAGGGCGCGAACAGCGCAAGGGCAACATCTACAAGGCCGTCGTTACCCGCGTCGAGCCCTCCCTCGAAGCCTGCTTCGTGGACTACGGCGAAGACCGCCACGGCTTCCTGCCATTCAAGGAAATCTCCAAAACCTACTTCCAGCAAGGCGTCTCCGCCGGCAACGCCCGCATCCAGGATGCGATCCGCGAAGGCCAGGAACTGCTGGTGCAAGTGGAAAAAGAAGAGCGTGGCAACAAGGGCGCTGCCCTGACCACATTTGTGTCGCTGGCCGGCCGTTATGTAGTCCTGATGCCCAACAACCCCCGTGGCGGTGGCGTTTCGCGTCGCATCGAGGGTGACGACCGCGCGGAACTCAAAGAAAACATGGACCAGTTGGAATACCCCAACGGCATGTCCATCATTGCCCGTACCGCGGGTATTGGCCGTGCAGCGCCCGAATTGCAGTGGGACCTGAATTACCTGCTCAAGCTGTGGAACGCCATTGACGGCGCCGCCAAAGGTGGCAAAGGGGCATACCTGATTTACCAGGAATCTTCTCTGGTGATTCGCGCGATTCGCGACTACTTCAACAATGACATCGGCGACATCCTGATCGACACCGACGACGTGTACGAACAGGCCCAGCAGTTCATGGCCCACGTGATGCCCGAGCACGCGGCCCGCGTGAAGCGCTACCGCGATGACGCCCCGCTGTTCAGTCGCTTCCAGATAGAACACCAGATCGAATCGGCCTACGCACGCACGGTGCAATTGCCCTCTGGCGGAGCCATCGTGATCGACCACACAGAAGCGCTGGTTTCGGTGGACGTCAACTCGGCACGTGCCATCAAGGGCGGCGACATCGAAGAAACCGCCACCCGCACCAACCTGGAAGCCGCTGACGAAGTGGCCCGCCAGATGCGTTTGCGCGACTTGGGTGGCTTGATCGTGATCGACTTTATCGACATGGAAGAGTCCCGCAACCGCCGCGAAGTGGAAAACCGCTTGCGCGACGCGCTGCGCCAAGACCGTGCCCGTGTGCAGTTCGGCACCATCAGCAAGTTCGGCCTGATGGAAATGAGCCGCCAGCGCCTGCGCCCGGCTCTGTCCGAGGGTGCGTCGATTCCTTGCCCCCGTTGCGGCGGCTCCGGCCACATCCGCGATACGGAATCCAGCGCGTTGCAGATTCTGCGAATCATCCAGGAAGAATCCCTGAAAGACAGCACAGCATCGGTGCTGTGCCAGGTGCCGGTCGATGTCGCTTCGTTCCTGCTGAACGAAAAACGCTCCGAAATCGCCAAGATCGAACTCAAGCAGCGCATCAACGTGCTGCTGGTGCCCAACAAGACACTGGAAACGCCGAACTACAAGCTGGAACGCCTGAAGCACGACGACCCGCGTCTGGACAACATCGAAGCCAGTTACAAGATGGCCGACCTGGTGGAAGACCCCACTTCGGTGACCCGTCGCTCGCAAGAGCCCACCAACAAGCAAACGCCCATCATCAAGGGTGTGTTGCCGGATGCTCCAGCGCCTATCGCTGTGCCCAAGCCGGAACCAGTCAAAGCACAGAGCCCGGCGCCCGCCGCACGCCCTGCTGCCAAGGCAGCGCAGACGCCTGCCAGCAAGGGCTTCATCGCCTGGATCAAGGGCCTGTTTGGCGCAGAAGAGAAGCCCAAGAGCACAACCCCAGTAGCCACGCCCAAAGCCGACGACAAGCGTGATGGCCGCCAAAATGGTGGTCGCGATGGCAACCGCAACGGTGGTCGCAATGAAGGTCGCGGCGATCGCGGCCCACGCAGCGAAGGCCGTGCGGATGGTCGCCCGGAAGGCCGTGGAGAGGGTCGCGGTGATGGACGTGGCAACCGCGGTGGTCGCGGTGGTCGCGGCGAACGTGGTGATCGTCCGGGCGCAGGCGCACGTGAACGCACGGATGCGGAAGGCCGCATGCAAGAAATGAATATGTCTGCACAGGCACCGGCGGAAGCTGGGACGCCTAATGCTGGCAACGGACGTGGTGACCGTGGCGGCGAACGCGGCGGCAACCGCAATGAACGCGGTGACCGTGGCGGTGAGCGTGGCGACCGTGGCAATGGTCGCCAGGGCCGCAATGGTCCCCGTCCAGAGCAGGCTCAGCGTGAAGATGCATCCGGTGAAGCCAATGCAGTGGACAACAACGCTGTGCGCGCGGATGGCAATACAAGCGACGCAGAAAGTCGCCCGGAAGGCCGCGAAGGCGGCCGCAGCCGTGGTGGACGCGGACGTGGACGCCGTGACGAGCGCGGCCCACGCCAGGATGGCGCGGAGCAGCAGCCCGGCACCGCCGAAGGCGGACAAACCCAACTGGGATTTGTCGATACCGAGCCAACGGCCCATGATGCGCAAAACGGCCAGGACGCCACAGCACCTGCTGAAGGCAGCAACGACAACCGCGAACCCCGTGAAAAACGTTCACGTGACCGCTATGGCCGTGATCGCGGCCCGCGCGGAGATCGCTCCGAACGCTCGGACGAACCTCGCCAGAACGCAGACGCAGCCCCAGAAGCCCAGCCCGCACAGCAGCCAGTTGCTGAACGTGCCGCTCCTGTTGCAGCACCTGCAGCAGCGCCAGCCATCGCAGCAGCGTCGACGATGCCCAAGGTCACTTCGTTTGAGTTGCCCAAGGCGTCTCTGGAACAAGTAGCCGAGCAATCCGGTCTGCAGTGGGTCAACTCGGATCCCGAGCGCATTGCGCAGGTGCAGGCGGCAATTGCTGCTGAGCCCAAGGCCATTCACGTGCCCCGTGAACGCCCTGAGCCCGTCACCATTGCCGAGGGCCCACTGGTCTTGGTGGAAACCAAGCGCGATCTGCGCAACATGACGCTGCCGTTTGAAGAGACTCCCAAGGCCTAATCGCTAAGGCTGTCAACGGAAAAGGGACTTGCAAGAGTCCCTTTTTTATTTCCCTCTGCCTTCTAGTTAGTTGGGGTCAGAGCACATCGCTACGCGAGTGGTCTGACCCCAAATCCTCAGAATAGTTGGGGTCAGAGCACATCGCTACGCGAGTGGTCCGACCCCAAATCCTCAGAATATACCGACCGCGCCTACTTTGGGTGCATCGCCAAAGAACCCTTGCGTACCAGCTCGGCGTGGCTGAATGCCTTGTTGCGGCCGTTGTGCTGCGCGTAATCCACGGCACGCTCGGCACGCTCCAGCGCAGTGCTGGGAGAGTCGTCTGCCGTCACCCGGGTGAAACCCGCACACACGGTCACACGGCCTACTTGCGGGAAATTGAATTTTTCGATGTTGGCACGGAAGCGCTCAAACGCCGCCAGCACCAGGGCCTCATCCGGGCAATGCATCAGTACCGCGAACTGCCCACCGCCAAAGCGGTACAAGCGGTCGTAGGTACGGAAGGTGTTGTTCATGATGCGCGCCACCAGCAACAACACTTCCTCGGCAATCAGATGCCCGCTTTTGTCGTTGAGCAGGCCAAAATTGTCTACGCTGATCGTGCCCAGCCAATAGTTGGGCGGAACGCGGTGGCGACGTTCCTGTCCAGCGAGCATGGCCACTTCGGACTCCTGCTTCGCCGCTTCGCGGCCCTCGTCCAGCTCTTCCAGAACTGCGCTGTAAAACGTATCGTCTAGCGACTTGCGATTCAGCAGGCCGGTCAGTGCATCACGGTCACTGTAGGCAAGCAGCTTGTACATATTGCGAAACACATGCTGCACATCGATGATGGCGCCCAACTGCCCTTGCGCCAACGCAAACGCAGAATGGATTTCCAGCACACCCTCTTCGTCCATACCCGAATCGGCAAACAGCGGGAAGTAGTTGATGCGCGGGCCGTCTTCGCCGGCCCAGGCGAACTCCACCTGCTCCCGACTCAGCAAACAGTTGAAACGCTGGCGGTTGTCATCAAGCAAAGGCAAGGTCGCAAAGTCAAGGCGCAGTGGATCGACCACCTTGCCACCACCCTTGTGATCGAGGGTGGCAATCTCCAGCCACCGCTTCACGCCTTCTTCACTGACCACCCGCGCTATGACCACGCGCTGAATAGGCAATAAATCAATCAGCGCTTTGGATAAGGTCAACTCCAGCAGGTCACGGTCCCTGTGGTCAGTCAACTTTATGATGTGTTCTGTGATGGTGGCCATAACACCATAATAGCCCTGAATCAGGGATTCGTCATCAGCACAAATGTGACCCCCCACGCTCCGCCCACACACGGCCACTGGGCCGTGCAGGGCGTATTGCCACAACGTGAATGTATCTGCGACCGCAGATGCATGACCGGGTCGCTGCCCCTCCAAGGAGGCCGATTTGCCTCGGGGCGGCCCAGCGTTAAATTCAGTGTCTGACAGTCTCTTGCAAGGCAGCGCGGTAGGCCTCGGTCGCCGCTTTTGCATCCTGTCTTTGCTCGGCCATTTCTGCCAGAGCACTCCACGCATCGCGACGCAATTCGGAGTCCTGCAACAGGGAAAGCGATTGCTTGAGCAGTTGCTGCGCCTTGCCCCACAGCGACAGGCGCATGCACACCACACCGGCCAGATACTGCAGCACTGGATCACGCGGATTATTCATTTGCGCCTGCTCAACGCGGCCCAGCCACTGCGCGTCGGGCGCATCGCCAGTGCTGCCAAAACTGCGCTCCAGCGCCCGCACCAGTTGCACACGCTGCGACAAAGGCAGACTCTCCTGGCCTTGGGGATGTTTCACCATCACATCCCACACTGGCAGCAACCACTCGCGGCATTGCGCGGCAACACCACCCATCGCCAACAATCGGTTGGCGGCCTCCATGGCCACCTCGGGCAACTGCTGTTCAGACTGTTCCAGCACACCCCAGACCCGTTGAATTTGCACCGGGTCATGCGCGTTGCGCAGCATTTCCAGTGCCAAGCCGCGCCCAATGCTGCGCCCGGCTACTTCTGAAAACGCACGGTGCTTGGTCAAAAGACGCACCGTTTCCAGCGCCATGCGGGACTTGCCGGCCAGACGCGCGGCCTTGAACCGCAGGCGCATGGCCAGCGTACGCCGCGCAGCGCCTTGCGGCAACCGGTCCAGCCAATCCATTGCGGCTGGCGCATCACGGTCATCAAATGCCCAGCGTGCGGCGCGCAGATGCACACCATCGCGCACATCCTGCCCGTCGCGGTGCTGGGCGTGGCCCAGTGACTGCTGGAAATGCTGGTCGCGCAGGGTACGGTCTTGTACCGCGTGCGCACTCTCTGCAGCCACAAGGTGCGCCATCGCGCGCAGCTTGCCCACATAGGACAAATGCTCGCCACTCTTCGTCACCGATTCCTCCAGCGCAACCAGGTGTTCCGCCGATTTGCGGGCGCGCACAAACCGACCGGATACCAGATGCGAGAGTGACTCCAGCAGCGCGGCCTGCATGGCTCGCTCCTTTTGCAGCAAACGCCACTGGCGCGCCTGTTGCGGAATGTTCCACAAAGCCGACAACGCTCGCAGCGCGTAATGCAAAGTCAGAAAGCTTCCAATCAGTGTCAGCAGCACAAAGTTGAGCGACAAATCCACCCGGTATGGCGGCCAGTACAGCGTCACCGACCCCGGGTTGTTGCCAGCAAACAGTGCTGCCGCCACCGCAATCGCAAACAGAGCCATCAGCCACAATGCGACGCGCATCGTCAGCGTCCTGCCGCTGCCGTAGCCAGGGCAGCCAGAGTTTCATCAACCCTTGGCAGTTCCAGCGATTTCATCTGGCTCTGCACTTGCTGCAACAGGGCAGCGGCTGTCTGGGTTTTGCGCGAGCTATTGTCAAAGTAGCGTGCAATCGCGACTGCAGCAGACGCCAGGTCCGAGCGCGAAGCGTCAATCTGGCGCGACAGCAAACCCAGCCGTGCGTTAAGCAATTTCAGTTTGAGGTTTTCGCGCAAAAAGAAGGACTGCTCCGGGGACAATAGGGCGGCGTCCGGATCCTCAACCCGGCTCACCCGCACCAGGCCACGAATTTCCTCGCGCACCACCAGCCCCATGCGAACCCACCAACTGGATACCGACTCTTCAGGCTTCTTCTTCAAAGTATCGGGCGTGCGGGCCAGAACCGCATTGGCCAAAGGCAGGTCATCTGCCAAGACCACCAGTTCATCCAGCTTGACCAACAGTGCGGGCGTATCTGCCAGCACGGTTGCCTTGACGCGCGCGACATCCCGGGCGATAGCGCGCTGCAACGGTGTCAGCCGTGGCTGGGCGGCACGGGTAATTCGCAATTCGGCGGTCTTCAAGGCAGCGAGCAGGGGCTCGGCACTGCCCGTCAATTGCGCTTGCTGTTGCGCCAGCCGGATAGCCGATTCAATATCCACCACCAGATTTTCATCGCGCGAACGCGACAGGCTTTGCATCAGCTCTTCCAGCTGCGTGCGCTGCAGCGAGACTTCGCTCAACCTCGCCTCGGTCACAGACAACTTGGCGGAGGTTTCACTGGCCAAGTCCAGCGCATGGCGCGCGCTAGCCCGGGCATCTGCAGCCTGGGCCGTGGCGTCACCACTTTGCCGGGCCAGTTGGTCCTGAATGGAGGATAGTTTTTGCCACAACAGTACGCTGCTGGCCAGACCTGCGGCGGCCAGCAAAGCCACGCCCACCAGCAAGCGCGAAGGCGCTACGGCGACAGGCTTTGCAACGACAGGCTCCGGTGCAGAAGCAACGGGCGTCGGGCTGTCAGATCCGGGGGTGTCAGTGGTCATTGCAGCGATTCTATCGATGCCACCAGCGCGGGGATGCTGGGGCGCGACTCCAGCACATTGACGAAGCCCAGTGCAAGCGCTGTCTGTGCAATGCGGGCATGGGTTACGACTGCGCGGGCCTCGCTCCAAGCCTGATCTGGACACAGCGCAGACAAATTGCGAATCGCCTGTGAGCTGCTGAACAGCCAAATCGAGCCATCGCTGGTCGCCTGCGCTGCCAATACGCAGCGCTCTGCAGTCCAATCGGGGAGCTTGCGCTGATACGCCACCGCATACTCCACCTCGCCACCGGCTTCGACAACCCGGGAAGCCAGCCAGTCGCGCCCTGCGCCCTGCGCCGGATCGTCACTCTCCGCGCCACGCACGATCAACAGCCGAAAGCCTGGTTTTACCTGAGCCTGCACCACTTTCCACAAAGCTTCCGAATCGAACTGGTCTTCTTGCGCGTGCGGGGCATCGACCCATTGCGCAGCGACACCTGCCTTGCGCAACGCAGACTGGCTACCAGGGCCTGTGACAAAGGCGCGTAGCGCTTTGGGGCTGCGGCCGGTGAAAAAGAGATTGGCGTCCGGACGGGCAGCAAAAAAATACTCCACCGCATTGCCACTGACAAACATCACGGCATCAAATTCGGAGAGCCGATTCCACACCTGTATTAGTGCTTGCGGCTCGGGCGGTCCGATCACGGCGATCAGGGGCAGGGCCACCGCGTCAAAGCCCAGTGAAGACAAGGCATCTACCAATTTATGCGCCTCCCGTTGTGGACGCGTGACAAGTACCCGCATGGTTTAGCCCAGAGCAGCTACGCGTGCTTGCAACGCCTGGGCCACCTGCGTGCCTAGCGCGTCCGCCGCCTGTACGTCCGCCACTGCGCCTTGTGCATCTGCCAAAACCAGCGCCTTGACGCCGTCCGGGTCGCCCCAGGCGGCGCGAATGTCCATCACCCCGGTGCGTTGTGTCGCAAAGGCTGACAGCGGCATCGAACAGCTCGCACCCATACCGCGGCTCACGGCACGCTCAGCGGTTACTGCCAAAAGGGTGGGAACATGCATCAGCGGCGCCAAAGCTTCCAACACATCAGCGCGCCCCGTACGTATTTCAATGCCGAGTGCGCCTTGCCCAGCCGCTGGAAGCATCACGTCCGGGGTCAAGGTGCAGCGAATGCGCTCCAGCAAACCCAGGCGCTTCAGCCCGGCAGCAGCGAGCACAATGCCGTCGTACAGGCCTTCATCCAGCTTACGTAAACGGGTGTCCAGATTGCCACGCAGGGATTCAATGCGCAAATCAGGGCGCTTGGCACGCAGCCAGGCGACTCGACGCAGACTGGAGGTTCCGACCACCGCGCCTGCTGGCAGCAATTCCAGGCTGGCGTATTGGGGCGATACCCATGCGTCCAGCGGGTCTTCGCGCTCCATCACACAGGCCAGCTCGAAGCCATCCGGCAAGTCCATCGGCACATCCTTGAGCGAATGCACCGCCAAATCGGCGCGTCCATCGGCCAAGGCGGTTTCCAGCTCCTTGACGAACAGGCCTTTGCCGCCGACCTTGCTCAAGCTGCGGTCCAGGATCTGGTCGCCGCGCGTGGTCATCCCCAGCAGCGTGACTTGGTGGCCCTGCTTTTCCAGGCAGGATTTGACATATTCAGCCTGCCAAAGCGCCAGCCGGCTTTCGCGCGTTGCAATCGTAAATTGGCCCAAAGCGGTAACCTGTATGTAATAGCCCAGTACTCTTCGATGCTAGCATGGTCACCATGAAAGAATCGCCCCCACGCTCCACCGCTACGCGGGTCGCTACCCCCCATGGGGGCGCATTTTTACCTCGGGGCGGCCCGTCGGCGAAAACCACATCCACTCCCACCCCCGCGAAGCGCGCCAAAGACAACGAACGACCGCTGGTGGAGGACATCCGGTTGTTGGGCCGGATTCTGGGAGATGTGATCCGCGAACAAGAAGGTGTAGAGGCGTATGAACTGATAGAGCGCATCCGCACGCTGTCAGTCGCTTTTCGGCGCGATGCAGACCACGAAGCCGACAAGGCGCTCAAAAAATTACTCAAGGGTTTGAGCGGCGACCAGACCGTCAGCGTAATCCGCGCCTTCACCTATTTCTCCCACCTGGCCAATCTGGCCGAAGACCGCCACCACATCCGCCGCCGCGCCATCCATGAACGCGCGGGCGATACCCAGGAAGGCAGCATCGAAGTAGCGGTGTCGCGGCTGCGCTGGGCCGGTATTTCGACCAAGACCATTGCTGCGACGCTGGCAGAGAGCTTCGTATCGCCAGTGCTGACGGCCCACCCCACCGAAGTACAGCGCAAAAGCATTCTGGATGCGGAACGCGGCATCGCCCAGTTGCTGGCGATTCGGGACGAGATCAAGTTGCGCGCGAGCGCCTTTGACGAACGCAAGGATGCATTGTCGCCACGCGAACTGGCCGCCAACGAAGCGCAGATGCGCGCCCGTGTGATGCAGTTGTGGCAAACCCGCTTGCTGCGCTTCTCCAAACTCACCGTCGCCGACGAAGTAGAGAACGCGCTGAGCTACTACGAGTCCACTTTCCTGCGCGAAATTCCCAAGCTCTACGCGGAGCTCGAAGGCATGCTGGGCCAGCACCCGGTGCACAGCTTTTTGCGCATGGGCCAATGGATTGGCGGCGATCGCGATGGCAATCCCAACGTCAGCGCACAAACGCTGGAATACGCGCTGCGCCGCCAAGCCGAAGTGGCGCTGCGACATTACCTGACCGAGGTGCATTTTCTGGGCGCTGAGTTGTCTATTTCTGCCATGCTGGCCGACTGCACGCCCGGCATGCAAGCGCTGGCCGAAAGCTCCCCCGACCAGAACGCGCACCGCATGGACGAACCCTACCGCCGTGCCTTGACCGGCATCTACGCTCGCCTGGCAGCGACCCTGAAGGCGTTGACCGGTACGGAAGCTGCCCGTCACGCGGTGGCACCGCAAAACCCCTATGCGCGCTCGGAAGATTTCGCTGCGGAACTGCGCACCATCGAAGCGTCATTACAGGCCCACCATGCCGGGGTACTCTCCGCGCAGCGGCTGCACCCGCTAATCCGTGCCGTGGAAGTATTCGGCTTTCATCTGGCGACCGTGGATTTGCGCCAGAGCTCCGACAAGCACGAAGAAGTGGTTGCCGAACTGCTGACGACAGCCCGCATTGAAGCGAACTACAGTGCACTGGATGAAATGGCCAAGCGCACCATGCTGCTGGGCCTGCTCAACGATGCGCGTGCGCTGACCGTGCAAGGCGCGGTGTACTCAGCCCATGCTGTCAGCGAATTGGCCATCTTTGCCAGCGCCAAACGCATGCGCCAACGCTATGGTTCACAAGCCATCATCCACTACATCATCAGCCACACCGAGACGGTCAGCGACTTGCTGGAAGTGCTGTTGCTGCAAAAGGAAGTGGGCCTGATGCGCGGCATTCTGAATGAAGATGGCCCAACCTCTGCCACATGCGATCTGATCGTTGTACCGCTGTTCGAAACGATAGAAGACTTGCGCAACGCTGCGCCCATCATGCGCGACTTCTACGCGCTACCTGGCATTGCCGATCTGGTAGTGCGCAGTGGCGGCGAGCAGGACATCATGCTCGGCTATTCCGACAGCAACAAGGACGGAGGCATTTTCACCAGCAACTGGGAGCTATACCGCGCCGAGATCGCGCTGGTCGAGTTGTTTGACCAGTTGGCCACGCGGCGCAAAATCAAGCTGCGTATGTTCCATGGCCGCGGTGGCACTGTGGGCCGGGGCGGCGGTCCCAGTTACCAGGCCATCCTGGCCCAGCCACCTGGCACGGTGCGCGGCCAAATCCGCCTGACTGAACAGGGTGAAGTAATTGGCTCCAAATACGCCAATCCGGAAATCGGTCGCCGCAATCTGGAGACGCTGGTGGCTGCCACGCTGGAAGCCACGCTGCTGCAGCCCACCAAGGCCGCCAGCAAGGCATTTCTCGATGCCGCAGCCCAGCTGTCGCAAAGCAGCATGGCGGCCTACCGCGCGCTGGTCTACGAGACCCCGGGGTTCACCGAATACTTTTTTAACGCGACACCCATTCGTGAAATCGCCGAGCTGAATATCGGGTCGCGCCCTGCATCGCGTAAGGCCAACCAGCGTATTGAAGACTTGCGCGCTATTCCGTGGGGCTTCAGCTGGGGCCAGTGCCGCCTGACATTGCCGGGCTGGTTTGGGTTTGGTTCTGCGGTGCAAAGCTTCATCAACGATGGCAAGGGCGCCTCTGCGGAAGAGCGCACGGCGCTGCTACAAAAGATGTACAAGCAATGGCCGTTCTTTCGTACGCTGTTGTCTAACATGGACATGGTGCTGGCCAAAAGCGATCTGGCGCTGGCCTCGCGCTACTCCGAGCTGGTGACCGACGCTCGCTTGCGCAAACGCATCTTCACCGCCATCGAAGTCGAATGGCACGCGACCGTACAAGTATTGGGTCTGATCACTGGCGAAAAACAGCGCCTCGCGAATAACGCTGCTCTGCAGCGCTCTATACGCCATCGCTTTCCGTACATCGATCCTTTGCATCACTTGCAGGTGGAGCTGGTACGGCGTTACCGCGAAGGCAAGGCCGATGAGCGCGTGCAACGGGGGATTCACATCTCGATCAACGGGATTGCGGCGGGATTGCGCAATACAGGCTGACCGGAACGCCACAGACCGCACGCATATGTGCTGCACCAGACCGGCGCTGCGCGGGGTCTTGCTTTAGACTGCGCATAGAGGTCGCTCGACCTTTCCGGAGAAACGCCAGGTGGCGCCCGGTAGCAGGATCACGCTATGAAACAGAAAATCTTGGGGTTGGCACTGTGCCTACTGGCCTCTGTGCAGGTCGTGGCGTTTGCACCGCCCGCCCTGCCGTCGACCGAGCTCAAACCCGAAAAATACGAGGAAAGGGCGGCCCATGTTGCCGCCGAAATCCTGTCCCGGCACCACTACAAACCTGTGCAGATTGACAAGGCGATGTCAGGACAGATCTTTGATCGCTACCTGAAATCGCTCGATGGTGACAAGCAGTTCTTCGTCCAGAGCGATATTGACCGCCTGTCGGTGGACAGGGAGCGGGTCGGTGAAATGATCTTTCGCGAAGATTTGACAACGCCCTTTGCGATATTCAATCTTTACAAACGCCGGGCCGTGGAACGCCTGAGCTATGCCCGCAGTCTGTTGCAAGGCCCATTCGATTTCACCGTACAGGAGAGCCTGAAGCTGGAGCGCGGCAAACTAGCCTGGCCGCAATCAGAAGCCGAGGTGCAGGAGCTGTGGCGCAAACGGGTCAAAAACGATTGGCTTGGCCTCAAGCTGGCCAGCAAGGATGACAAAGACATCCGACAAGTGCTGGACAAACGCTACGACAGCACCATCAAACGCATCAACAAAATCAACAACACCGATGCGTTCGAGACGTTCATGAATGCCTACACCATGACCATCGAGCCGCACACCAACTACATGGGCATCCGGTCTGCGGAAGAATTCAATATCTCCATGCGCCTGTCCTTGATCGGTATTGGTGCCGTGCTATCCCAAACCGACGACTACACCACCATCCGCGAGCTGGTGGTCGGCGGGCCTGCTGGTCTGTCGGGCAAGCTCAAGGTAGGCGACCGCATCGTGGGCGTGGCCCAGGGCGACGCGCCGCTGGTCGACATTGTGGGTTGGCGCCAGGACGACGCGGTGCAACTGATTCGTGGCGCCCTGGACACCGTGGTGCGGCTTGAAATATTGCCCGCTGAAGCTGGTCTGGACGGTCCACACAAAATCGTGACACTGGTGCGCAAACCCATCAACCTGAAAGAGCAGGCTGCCAAGTCCACGATTCAATCCATCAAGGACGGGGCCACAACGCGCCGCATTGGCGTGATTTCGCTGCCCTCGTTTTATGAAGACTTTGCGGGGCGCAGTGCAGGCACCAAAGACTTTAAAAGCGCCAGCCGTGATGTAGAAAGACTTCTGACCGACCTAAAAAAAGCCAAAGTTGACAGTGTGCTGGTGGACTTACGCGGCAATGGCGGGGGCTCCCTGTCAGAGGCAATTGAGTTGACGGGTTTGTTCATTGGCACGGGCCCGGTGTTGCAGCAACGCAATGCACAAGGCAAAGTCTGGGTGGACTCCGCCAAGCGTGCAAAACCGCTGTGGGACGGGCCATTGGGCGTATTGATCAACCGGGGTTCAGCCTCCGCATCAGAAATCTTTGCTGCAGCCATTCAGGATTACGGTCGCGGCCTGATCATGGGCGAGCCCAGTTTTGGCAAGGGCACGGTGCAAACCATCGTCGACCTGGATCAGGTGGTGCGCAACGGCAAACCGCAGTTTGGCGGTTTGAAAATGACCGTAGCCCAGTTTTTCAGGATCAACGGCGGCACCACACAATTGCGCGGTGTAACCCCCGACATCCGATTCCCCGGTTATTTTGACGACGGCGAGTTTGGCGAATCCAGCGCGGACAATGCGCTGCCCTGGTCGCACATTGGGCAGGCTGAGTATTCACCGCTGGAGGGCATTCACACCCTCCTTCCGCAGCTGTCGGCCAGGCACGACGTGCGGGGCAATAACGACACGGCGTTCAAATTCCTGCGGGAAGACATTGCCGAGTACCGACTACAACGCAAGAAGGCCGAGATTTCCCTGAACGAGGCCGACCGACGCCGCGAGCGTGATGTGCGCACCGCAATGTTGGCTGCACGCAAGACGTTAGACGGAAAATCCGGCGGCGCGGCAACAGCAATCGCCAATGCCGACGTCGCCGTGGAGACGGAAGACAGTAGCTTGCCCCAAGATACGGCGGAAGACAAAGCTTCCAAAAAATCCAAAGACATCCTGCTAATGGAAGCCGCACACATTCTCAGTGACGCTGTAGGCATCGCAAGCAGCCCCAGAATGGCGGCCAACGATGCAATGGCCAATGTGCGCAAAGTGAAGTAGGCTGCACCCCGCCTACGGAGCTAGGGACCGAGAATCCACTATCCGTTGGCAATCAGCCCGCGCACCGCGGACAACTGCCGACGCGACACGGAAAGCAACTCATCCACCCCATGCAGGCGCACGGCCCAGCCGTCGCCCTCTTCCGCATCAAAATGCTTTTCCAGCGCATGCACAGCACGCCGCGCGATCAGCGCATTGCGGTGGATACGAATGAAAAGCTGCGTGTATTTCTCTTCCAGTTCATTCAGTGAGCCATCCAGGATGTAGCTGCGCGCGGCAGTGCGTACCGTGACGTATTTCAATTCGGCCTTGAAATAAACCACCTGGTGCAAGGGGACGCGCTCTACGCGCGTACGCTCCTGAATCAGCAGGGCTTCTTCCGGCTCCGCCGCCGCTTGCGCATCCTGGCGTGACTGCAAATGGCGCTGCGCCTTTTGCAACGCGGTCTGCAGGCGCTCCAGACGTACGGGCTTGGTCAGGTAATCGACCGCGTCCAGCTCAAAGGCTTGTACCGCGTGCTCCGCATGCGCAGTCACAAAAATAAGCGCGGGCGCCCGCGGCAATTCGCGTAGAGCATGGGCCAGCGCCAGCCCATCGGCACCCGGCATATGGATATCCAGCAGGGCCACGTCAAAGGCCTGCCGTCTCAAGTGCTCCATCGCTTGCGCGGCGTTGGCGGCCTCCGCGTCGATGCAGACTTCCGGATTTTTGCAGTCTCCTAACAGTGTTCGCAGCCGCAGCCGTGCCAGGTTTTCGTCATCCACGATCAGGACTTTGAGAACCTGCGCATGCGTTGCTTCTCCACTCATAACGGGACCTCCATACGCACCTGGTAGATGCCATCCTTCAAGCCACTGCGAAACTGGCCCTGCACATCATGCAGCAGCGCCAGGCGGTCACGCACATTGCGCAGTGCGACGCCATGGCCCGCCGCACCCTGCCCGGAAGGCACCGTGTTGGTCACCTTGATCACCACCATGGAGCCACGTTTCTCAGTCGAAATCTTGATCTCGGCGCCGGTCGGGCTGGGCTCTACACCATGGCGCACGGCGTTCTCTACCAGCGGCTGCAGCAGCAAGGGTGGCAGGCGGGCACGACCGCCAGCAGGGTCAAGTCGCCACTCTACCCGCAGTCGCTCGCCAAACCGCACTTGCTCGATGGCCAGATAGCGCTGCGCCAGCGCAATTTCACCTTCCAGCGTGACCGATGCGCCTTGGTCTTCGAGCGCATGGCGGAACAGGTCACTCAAATCCTCCAGCAAGGTTTCCGCCTTGGCGGGCTCGGCACGCACCAGCGCAATCGCACTGTTAAGCGTGTTGAAAAGAAAATGCGGGCGAATTCGCGACTGCAGTTCGGCCAGGCGTGCCGTCGTGTCCGCTGGCAAACGCCCCTTGGCGCGCATCACCAGCGCAGCAACCAGAACGGATGACACCAGCGCGCCACTGAACGCGGTAGACCACCAAGGTGGGTTCTCCAGCAGATTGGAGAACGCCAGCAGGCCGCAACCGTACAGCGCAGCCAGCGCCCCCAGCAAAATTGCCACTGTGTATTGCACGGCATCGGGCAACCTCGCGATGACCCGTTTGGCAGCGCAGGCGCTGAGCAACCAGGCCAATGTGGCTGGCAAGGCACCGCCTGTCACCAATGAGAACCGACCCACCCAATCCAGAAATCCAGCGGAGCCGAACATCACGGCCACCCCCACCAGCAGTTCAACAAACAGTACTGCACGCAGCACCACACCCATCTGGCAGGCATCAAATACCAGCGCAGGCGCCTGCTCCGCAGGGGTTTCCTCGGGGCTTAGCTCCTGGAACGCCGATAATATTTGGGTGTCTTTCATGTCAGCCGGATTTTGACTCCATTCTCACTGACTCCCTACCGTAGCCCACCATGTCACAAAACCAATTCGATAAAAAATCCCAGGCGTGGTCCGCGCTGTTCTCTGAGCCCATGAGCGATCTGGTCAAACGCTACACCTCCAGCGTGTTCTTTGACAAGCGCATGTGGCAGGCCGACATCACCGGCAGCCTGGCGCATGCCGAGATGCTGGCAGCCCAAAGCATCATCAGCGGGGCCGACTACGCGGCCATCCAGAGTGGCATGGCACAAATCTGGTCCGAGATTGACTCTGGCCTGTTTGAATGGAAACTGGACCTGGAGGACGTGCACCTCAACATCGAGGCCCGCCTGACACAACTGGTAGGCGACGCTGGGAAGCGCCTGCACACAGGCCGCTCACGCAACGACCAGGTTGCCACCGATGTGCGCCTGTGGCTACGCAGCGAGATTGACCTGATTGCGGAATTGCTTACCGAATTGCAAAAAGCGCTGGTAGAAGTAGCGGAGAAGAATGTGGAAGTCATCATGCCGGGCTTTACCCACCTGCAAGTGGCCCAGCCGGTCAGCTTTGGCCACCACCTGCTGGCGTATGTGGAAATGTTCGCGCGCGATGCCGAACGCATGGCGGACGTACGTCGCCGTGTCAACCAGTTGCCGCTGGGCGCCGCCGCGCTGGCTGGCACCACCTATCCGCTGGACCGCGAGCGTGTGGCAAAGACTTTAGGCATGGTCGATGCAAGCGGGATCCCCGTGGTCTGCCAAAACAGCCTGGACGCCGTCAGCGACCGTGACTTCGCCATCGAGTTCACCGCCGCCGCCACCCTGTGCATGGTGCACATCAGCCGCATGAGCGAAGAACTTATTTTGTGGATGAGCCAAAACTTCAGCTTTATCAAGATTGCCGACCGCTTCACCACCGGCAGTTCCATCATGCCGCAGAAGAAAAACCCCGACGTACCCGAGCTGGCACGTGGCAAGACCGGCCGTGTGGTCGGCCACCTGATGGGCCTGATCACGCTGATGAAGGGCCAACCCCTGGCCTACAACAAAGACAACCAGGAAGACAAGGAACCGCTGTTCGACACCGTGGACACACTCAAGGACACGTTGCGGATCTTTGCCGAGATGGTAGGCGGGCAGATCAACCCGACCACCGGCCAGAAGGAAGGCGGCATCACGGTGAACACACAGGCCATGGAGACCGCGGCACTGAAGGGGTATGCCACGGCTACGGACCTGGCCGACTACCTGGTCAAGAAAGGCCTGCCCTTTCGCGATGCCCATGAGACAGTGGCCCATGCGGTCAAGGCTGCGATCTCGCACCAGGTCGACTTGTCCGAGCTGCCGCTGGCGGTGCTGCAGGGTTTCAACCCGTCGATTGAAAAAGACGTGTACGACTGCCTTTCGCTACGAGGCTCCCTGAACGCACGTAACACGCTGGGCGGCACCGCACCCGCGCAGGTACAGATGCAAATCGCACGGCACATAGCCCGTTTGAAGTGATTTTTCAGAGCCAATCACGCTACAGACCTCACTGATAAAGCGTCCGCTGCCTCGCCAGGCATCACATCAGGACGCATTTTTCAATGGCGTTGCTTTGCGCGGGCAGGCACGCCGAAAGAGAGGCTGCCCCAGTAACTCTCCCATTCCACGTTCGGGTCATCCACGGCCGGAATCATATGCACCACGCTCACCATCCATGCGCCTGTGTACGGCAAATCAAGTTTGACGCGTCCGTCTTGTCCTGTCCGAATGCGAATGGTGAGAAGTTGTCCGTTGCGTTTGTGCCAGGCTTTGACCAGCGCACCGCCCAAAGGCTTTCCATCAAACTCAAGCTTCATATCCAGCGGCTGTCCTGATTTCAATGAGAAAGGGTTGTTCAGCGGGGTCAGTTCGAGTCGCTGGCCAGCGCTCTTCGCGTAGGTGCGGTCGCTTGTGGCATTGGGCCCAGCCTGGACAAGCGTTTTGATGGTGCGCCGGTAGCGCTCCCGCCCCGGTTGATCGGCAGTACCGGATTGTTCTCGCTGCAATCTCACAAAATCCAAGCCCTCGTCGTGCAAGTACGCATGGAATCTGTCTGCACTCAGGATAATCTGCAAAGGCTCACTGTCAAAAGTGAAGAGGTGGATTCCTGCCGAATCAAGATTGAATAGAACCTCCTCCTCGGGGGCAATCGGCGATAAGAAAGGTTTGAGATCCCGCTGCTGGCTTTTTGTGTGGTGACGCAGGCGTGCTGTCTTGAGACCGGAAAGTCCTGCCGCATCACCTTCAAAAAACTCACCAACCTCCAAGCGAAGTGCAACGGTTTGACCGACACGCTGTGGAGACTGAATCGGCATAAACCAAAACTCGTGTGCATCAGCCTGATTGCAAGCGCAAAAGATAAAAAATGGGATCCACCGCATTACGAGGCGCGCTGCGGATGCCCATCGATCTCTGACTGTGGCGTACGGTCGGTCACGCAAATTCAAAGTTGGCGTTCTCATGACAGTGTTTTTTATGGACTGCAGCTTGCTGCCGATTTTGTTCAAGATTTGGCCGTGAGCGTCAGCCCGAAGCTGCGTGACTCGATAGGGTGGAAATGTACGTCGTCGGTGGCCACGCGCTGGATATAGGCCACGCCCTGCATGGCGCCAATACCCATGGCTGGATTGGCCTTCACCAGTTGCAAAGGAATATGGCCTGCGCCACTTGGCGCCACTGCGACCTGGGCCCCCGGGACTTTGGATCCGTCATTGCTATCCCAAGTGGCGGGCGGGCCATAGTATTTGCCAACAGACTTGTCACTGCGGTCAACCAGACCGGCTTCCGGTCCGACGAAGACCCATTCGTTCTGTCCTGGCAAGTCTTTCTTGGCGCGGCACTGGTAGGGGATATTGCTGGAGGCGGCCGCCTCCATGCTGACGGCATAGCCGGTCGGCACCTTGACGGCATCGGGCAAAGCGGCCTGGCTAAAAGGCG
>JAYWAV010000073.1:0-6966 GCA_043782015.1 Rhodoferax sp.
GCGTCTGGTACGGCGGCAACGAGTACCCGTTCCTGAACTGGATGGCCAAGCTGGGCTACAAAGACAGCGACATCAAGATCCTGAAACAGGGCTTCAACGTCGACCCGCTGCTGCAAAACCAGGCAGCGTGTATTTCCACGATGATTTACAACGAGTACTGGCAAGTGGTGGACGCGGGCGTCAAGGAAAAAGACCTCGTTACTTTCTTCTACGAAAAGGAGGGCGTAGCTTCTCTGGAAGATGGCCTGTACGTCCTGGAAGCGAACCTGAAAGACCCGGCCTTTGTGGCACGCATGGGCAAGTTCCTGAAGGCCACGCTCAAGGGCTGGAACGAAGCGGTCAAAGACCCCGAAGGCGCGGCCAAGGCCGTGGTGGCGGCGGATACCTCCGGCAGCTCCAGCGTGAAGGTGCAAAAGCGCCAGATGGAAAACGTCGCCAAGCTGATCACCAATGCGGGCACACCCAAGATTGGTTATCTGGAGCCGGCTGCGTATGAACGCACGGTGAAGGTCTTGCTGTCTGGCGGCAGCGATCCGGTCATCAAGAAAGACCCGGGCAAGGCCGCTTACTCGCACGTGATCTGGGACGCTGCGCAAAAATAATCTACAACGGACGGCAAACATGGACAAAGCAGTCGACACCGCAAAGGGTCTCATTCGGCAAACGAATGAGGCGCTGATCCTGTCTGCTGCCGAAAAAGTGTTTGCCCGCGCGGGGTTTGGTGGTGCCACGATGGCCGCGATTGCCGAGGCCAGCGGCCTGCCCAAGGCCAATTTGCACTATTACTTTGGCAGCAAAGAGGTGCTGTACCGCGAGGTACTGGCCCGCATCCTGAACGACTGGCTGGCGCCCACGCATGGCATCACCGAAGATGCCGACCCGCGTGCGGCGCTGGAGCAGTACATCCGCGACAAGATGACCCTGTCTGCAGAGCGGCCTGACGGCTCCAAGGTGTTTGCCAACGAGCTGCTGCACGGCGCGCCGGTCATCAAGGGATTGCTGGAGACAGACCTGCGCAAGCTTCTGCAGGAAAAAGCGGCCGTGGTGCAAAGCTGGATTGACGCGGGCCGCATGGCGCCAGTAGACCCTATGCATTTGTTCTTCACGATCTGGGCGTCCACCCAGACCTATGCCGACTTCGACGAGCAGATCAAAGCCGTGCTGGGCCGCAACCAGCTCACGGCCAATGACCACGCCCGTGCGACTGAGCATGTGGTGAGTCTGATTTTGCGGGGCTGCGGCTTGCTGTAGCGCGCCTTTTGTTCGCCAGCGCACAGCAGGGTTGGCCGCAATCACGCAGCATCTGCCATCGGGTCGTTTCACGGCCGGAAGGAGGAATTTCATGCCCATTGCCCATTTCCACAAAGCGACCGACCCCGCGACCCATGACGAGGTGCACATCAACACCGATGCCGTGCTGTTCGTGGAGGAGCCGCCCGAATCACAGATTGGCAAAACGTCGATCCAGGTGATTGGCATGCACACCGACGGCATCCGCATTACCGAGCCCTTGGTCGAAGTGCTGGCACTACTCCCGAAGCTGGTGGCAACCTTTCGGCATTACCACGCAGGTGCACCAACCGAAGGCGCCAGCGTAGTGCATATCGCCACGCACAATGTGAGCTACGTATTGCCCAACCTGCCGCATACGCCGACCTTCTGGACCATCCACTTCAGGGATGAATCCGAACTGCGGGTGGTGCACCCCTTGCCTGCAGAACTCTGAGTGCACAATGCGGCGATGGCCGCTGACACACTTCTAAATTTCATAGCCGCACACCGATGGCTGGTGCTCAGTGGACTGATCGCACTGGGCGCTTGTACATCGGCTCCGCCAGGTCAACCTGCACCCGAGGCGGGCCAGCCTGCACCCTTACCCGCACCACAGGCAACCCAGACATATGCCATTGACGCCACCGCTTCAACGCTGCATGTCCTGGTCTACAGAGGCGGCCCCATGGCAAGGCTGGGACACAACCATGTCATCAGTTCGCAAAGCGTGCAAGGCAGCATCTGGCGTGGCGGGGCGCTACTGGGTTCAGGCTTTGACATTGCAGTGCCGGTCAATGACCTGATCGTGGACGATAGCGCTGCGCGCGCTGCTGAAGGCGACAACTTTGCAGCCCCCGTGGGTGAAGACGCCAAAATAGGAACCAAGGCCAATATGCTGCGCGAATCCATTCTGGATGGTGCACGGTATCCAGAGATCCGCGTTCGGTCTGTCAGCGTGCAAGGCGATGCCAATTCGCCAACTGTAGTAGCTGCCATACGCATCAAAGACCAGACACGCCAGGTCATCGTGCCGGTAGCGCTGATCCTGATGGATTCCAGCATGCGCATCAAAGGCGAATTTGATATCAAGCAAACAGATTTTGGCATCACGCCCCTGAGTGTGGCGCTCGGGGCGCTGCAGGTCGTAGACACCCTCACCATCAAATTCGAATTGGTCGCCAGGATGCCATGACGGTGATTGACCGTGCGCTGCTGAACCACGGATTTCCGGGCAGCACCTGGGGCAATCTGGGGTTGTGGACCGGCGTACAAGACTATCCCTCGGCCTGCCGGGCACTGGCCATCAGGTTGGGGGAGGCAGCGCAGTTGCAACGCGGGTGCAGCGTGCTGGATGTCGGCTTTGGCTATGGCGACCAGTTGCTGCTTTGGAAAGAGCGCTTTGGCGCAGGAAGCATCACCGGCATTGAGATCGACGCGGAAGGTATCGCGGAGGCACACCGCAAACTCGCCGCATTCACAGACGTCTCGCTTCATCGCAGCAATGGCAACTCCAGCCCATTGAAGGAACGCTATGACCGTGTGCTGGCGCTGGATTGCGCATACCACTTTGCACCGCGCTCTGCATTCTTCACCCATGCATTTCAGACGCTGCGCCCGGGCGGCTTGCTCGCGCTGACCGATATCGTTATTGCGGATGGCGTTAGTTCTGCGCAACATGCGCGTCTGGCAAAGGTTTGCGGCATACCGCCAGAAAATCCGCTGACGCAAACGGCCTATCGGCAAGCGCTGATCGACCTGGGTTTCCGCAATGTCAGGTTCGAAATTCTGGATGAGGAAGTACTTGCAGGCTTCTCTCGCTTTGCCGCGCGCCTGCTGCGACGCCGCACCTTGGCCGCTCTGAGTGCAGGCGGACTCAAGGTTCTCGCCACCGCCGCGATCATCCGCTGGCTGCAGCGGGGCCCGCGTGTCCACTATGTATTGATTGCCGCCGAGCGCCCAACATAAGACGATCCCCAGAGAGTGCGTTCCGATTTGCACTAAGTCGATAGCTGCCACACAATGCAGCCCAAATCCAGTCACTGCAAAGGGAGGACATAGCTATGAAAGTCTTATGGGTACGGGGCGATACCGGTAACGATGTACGCAAGCTGCGGCAAGCGCTAGCCGCGCAACTAGGCACTGAGGCCGCGTTGTACGGCGCGCTGGAACAGGGTGATGTTCTGGACGCAGACGCCGAAGCTGCGGTAAGGCGATGGCAATCCGGCGTGGGCCTGATTGCCGACGGCGTGGTGGGGCCGTATTGCCAGCAGGTATTGGGCTTGCGCAAGCCCGGCCCGCTGTCCACGGAGCTGAAGCTGGAATGGGTACAGCGCCTGTTTCCAGCGACCAAGCCCGCCAATATCTCGCGCTATCTGCCGTATGTCAGCGCCGCGCTGGACGCAATGGGCCTGACAGACCGCCCCATGGTGTGCGCCGCGCTGGCTACCATTCGCGCAGAGAGCGAAGGCTTTCTGCCGATCTCTGAATTCCAGTCGCAATTCAATACCGCACCCGGCGGCGCGCCCTTCGCGCTGTACGACGACCCAAAGAACAAACTGGGCAACAGCCAGCAGGGCGATGGAGCACGGTTTAAGGGACGGGGCTTCGTGCAGCTGACGGGCCACGCCAACTACGGAATCTATGGCCCAGCCGTTGGGGTGGATCTAGTTGCCCATCCAGAACTGGCGAATGCGCCCGAAGTTGCGGCCTGCTTGCTGGTGCAGTTTTTGGCCAACCAGGCAGCCGCAATGCGCGAGGATCTGGCTGCGGGCCGCCTGGCACGCGCACGCCAGCGGGTCAACGGTGGCACGCACGGGTTGGACCGCTTTCGTGATGTGTTCAAAATTGCAGCGGATGTGTGGCCCGCTGCCACCGCCCCAGCGGGCAAGGCGGCTGCGGCCAGCAAGAAAAAGGCGGCCCCCAAGAAACGTGCGTTGACCGTGCGCAAAGACCCAACCGATCTGAACGACCGGGCCTACCTGCCGCCGCCCGTGGGCTTGCAGGAAAAGTTTCCAACCGACGCCGAGATGGCCAAATATTTGCCGCGCTACACCCGTGCCGGCATGATCCTGAACCAGGGGCAAGAAGGTGCCTGCACCGGCTTCGGTCTGGCCGGGGTGGTCAATTATTTGCGCTGGGCCAAGGCCGGATATCCCGAAAAGATGCACTCGGTCAGCCCGCGTATGTTCTACAACTTCGCGCGGCGGTACGACGAATTGGCAGGTGAAAACTACGAGGGCTCAAGCTGCCGCGGCGCGCTCAAAGGCTGGTTCAACCACGGTGTGTGCATGGAGGACGATTGGCCCTTCAGCGACACCAAGGTCCTGCAACCCAAATTCGGTTACGCCGACCGCGCACGCAGCAACACGCTGGGCGTTTATTACCGCATCGATCTGAAATCCATCACCGACATGCAGGCGGCGATCCAGGCCGTTGGCGCCATCTACGTTTCGGCATTCACGCACAAGGGCTGGGACCACGTTCCCAAAACGTCGGCGCCACCCAAGGGGCACGCGCATCTTCCGGTCATCGCGTTTGATGGCCGCCCTTCGGAGGTGGATGGCCATGCGTTTGCCTTGGTGGGTTTCAGTGCCGAAGGCTTCGTGATCCAGAACTCATGGGGCACGAATTTCGGCGCCGGTGGCTTTGCGGTGTTGACCTATGCCGACTGGCTGGCCAATGCGATGGATGCGTGGGTCGTGGCAATGGGCGTGCCAGGTGTGGTCGTGGGCCGTGTCAGCGTGCGCTCGACAGGTGCGGGTGGCCAGGCTGCGGGCGCAGATACCAGCGCCTGGTGGAGCGAAGACCAGGCCTACCAGCACAGCGTGGTGCTGGGTAATGATGGGCGCGCCAAGCGCTATCTGACAGAGGATGAGCTGAGCCGCACGCTGCTGCACCAAGTAGCGGGTCTGCCAGACCAGTGGTTCCGCACGCAAGGCGGCAACCAGCCCAAGCGGCTGGTGATCTATGCCCACGGTGGGCTCAACAGCGAGGACGCGGGCATCACGCGCGCGCGGGCGATGGGCCGCCACTTCATGGCCAACGATTGCTACCCGCTGTTTCTGGTGTGGAAGACGGGCCTGCAGGAATCGATTGCCGACATGCTGAGTGACGCATTCCGCAAGCAGCCAGCCATGGCGGGCGGCATCGGCGAAGCGATCAGCGAGAAGACCGACCTGCTGGTGGAGAAAATGATTGGCCGACCGCTGGTGCGCCCGATATGGAGCGAGATGAAAGAGAACGCAGAGCTTGCGTTTGGCAACGGGCGTGGCGGCGACTTGCTGATCACTGCGCTGCAGAAGCTGCGCGATACCTGGGGCGATGCGCTGGAAGTTCATCTGGTGGGGCACTCAGCGGGGTCCATCTTGCTGGGCCACATGTTGACCGCTCTGAAGGCCCGCAAGCTGGACGGTCTGGTCAAGTCGACCCACCTGTTTGCCCCGGCATGCACGGTGCAGTTCGCCAACGAACACTATGCGCCACTGCCCGATGTGATGCGCAACTTGTATTTGCAAGTGCTCTCGGACCGGGTGGAGCGCAATGACAACGTGGCGGCGATTTACCGCAAGTCGCTGCTCTACATGGTGTCCAACGCGCTGGAGATGGACTTGCGCACTCCGCTCTTGGGCCTGGACAACATCACCAACCTCACCTACAACGGCTGGGACGGCGCCTCCAGCACCGGCGAGACGCTGAAGGCCTGGCGCCGCGCCGCAGCGGATGCAGGCTTGAACACGCCAGAGCGCTATACCGCCGTGAACGATGACAAGGTGAAGACTGCCGAACCCAAGGTCGAAATCGACGCCAACCACGGCTGCTTTGACAACAGCATTGAGGTGCTGCGCACCACGCTGATGCGCATTCGCCGCGGCAAGCTGGTGGCAGCGGTGGACGACTTACGCGGCTTTTGAAGCGCTAGCCAAGGCCCTGGACACGCTGAGCGCCGAAGCCACTGCGCTTTCCAGCAAAGGGATGCCTGGCGCCGCATAGGACCCGCAGAAAAATACGCGCCGCTTTGGCTGCGTATGCAAGCTTTGCAGTTTTTGCAAATTGGCGTGGGTTGCCAAATCCACGATGGGGCGCTGCAGGCCGCAATCCTGCAAGACCAGCTCCGGCGCGGGCTCCCGCATCGGGTTGATGGTTTGAAACAGCGGCTGCGCGTGTTGGTACGAAGGCAGCAGACGATTGACCCAGATGCTGATCATCGGCCGGTCAAACTCTGGTGACAGCACATAGTTGACCGGGCCCCAATCGCTGCGCTTTGCAGGCATCAGACGCGCATCGTTATGCATCACGACCCGCACCGCGTCGTAGCGCACTGACTGCAGCACGCCGCGCTCGGCGCGGGTTGCATCGCCCAGCAAATCCAGAATCTGATTCGCCTGGGTGGCAAACACGACGGCATCGAATGTCTCACTGAGTCCGTTCTCCATCGTGATGACAACCGCATGGCCCTCGCGCTGCACACCCTGAATGCGTGCGCCCAGCCGTTGGTGCGCAACGCGGGCAGACAAGGCCTGCGCAATCGCAGATGCTCCGCCCACCGCACGGTAGACGCTGGACAGCATGAAGGCCCGATTGAAATACTGCGCGATCACCGCAGCAGGATAGTGGCGCACGGCCTGGCAGCTGACCGTGTTGATACCGGCAAAGATGGGGATCAGAAAGCGGTCTGCAAAGGCGCTGGAATAGTGC
>JAYWAV010000074.1:0-6961 GCA_043782015.1 Rhodoferax sp.
CAGGCCCTGCTGGCGTCCACGCCGGGCCTCTCGGGCCATGGCGCCAACAAGCGCATCGTGCTCAAGGGCGAGTTGCCCTCGCCGCTCAATCCACCCAAGGGCTGCGTATTTTCGACCCGCTGCCCGCATGCGGTGGAGCGCTGCCACCAGGAGCGTCCGGCTCTCGAAGAACTGGCCGGCCGCAAGGTCGCTTGCTTTGAAGCCGCACGATTGGCCGGGATTTCCTGACCCCATCCGCGAAATTCGCCTGCGGTCTCGCGTACTATTCTCTTTTTTCAGGAGTTCACCCATGACCCGTTCCCCTGCTTTGAAGCGGCCCGCCAAAAGCGCGTTGCTATGTGCATTGGCTTTGCCCGCACTGATGGCCATGTCTGGCGTATCCGCCAAGACCCTGGTGTACTGCTCCGAGGGCAGTCCGGAAAACTTCTACCCCGGCATCAACACCACCGGTACGTCGTTTGACGTGACCGAGCAGATTTACGACAACATCGTGCAGTTCGAACGCGGCGGCACCAAGGTGCAGCCGGCATTGGCCGAAAAGTGGGACATCTCCAAAGACGGTCTGGAATACACCTTCTACCTGCGAAAAGGTGTGAAGTGGCAATCCAGCAAGACGTTCGCGCCCACGCGTGATTTCAACGCCGACGACGTGATGTTCATGATCGAGCGGCAGTGGAAAGAGTCAGAGCCTTACTACAAGGTCACCAGCACCAACCATTCTTTCTTTAACGACATGGGCATGCCCAAGCTGCTGAAGTCGGTGGAAAAGGTCGACGCCTACACCGTGAAGATCACGCTAAACCAACCGGAAGCGCCTTTCCTGGCCAACCTGGCGATGGCATTTGCCGGCGTGCAATCCAAGGAGTACGCGGATGCGCTGATGAAGGCTGGCACGCCCGAGAAGCTGGACCAGGAGCCTATCGGTACCGGCCCCTTCTCCCTGCTGCAATACCAGAAAGACGCTTTGATCCGCTTCAAGGCGTTTGACAAATACTGGGGCGGCAAAGCCAAGATTGACGACCTGATTTTCGCGATCACGCCAGATGCATCGGTGCGCTGGGCCAAGGTGCAAAAAGGCGAATGCCATGTGATGCCCTACCCCAACCCGGCCGATCTGGACACCATGCGCAAGGACGCCAAAGTCACCGTGCTGGAGCAACCCGGCCTGAACATCGGCTACCTGGCCTACAACACCACCAAGAAGCCGTTTGACGATGTTCGCGTGCGCAAGGCGTTGAACATGGCCATCGACAAAAAGGCCATGGTGACTGCGGTGTACCTCAGCACCGGCGTGGCTGCAACCAACCCAATCCCGCCCGGCCAGTGGTCTTACAACAAGTCCATCAAGGACGACGCTTTCAACCCGGCTGAAGCCAAGAAACTGCTGGCTGCAGCAGGCTACCCAAATGGCTTCACCACCGATTTGTGGGCCATGCCTGTCAGCCGCCCGTACAACCCAAACGCCAAGCGCATTGCCGAACTGATGCAGGCGGATCTGGCCAAGATCGGCGTCAAGGCCGAAATCAAGAGTTTTGAATGGGGTGAGTACCGCAAGCGCATGCAAAACGGCGAGCACCAGATGGGTATGATGGGCTGGACCGGCGACAACGGAGATCCGGACAACTTCCTGAATTCGCTGTTGGGCTGCGCCTCCGCCAAGAGCAATGGCTCCAACGTCGCCAAGTTCTGCTACCAGCCGTTTGAAGACCTGATCCAGAAGGCCAAGGTGGTGTCCAACACCGCCGAGCGCACCAAGCTGTACGAAAAAGCCCAGGTCATCTTCAAGGAACAGGCCCCCTGGTTCACGATGGCCCACGCCGTGCAACTGGCACCCGTGCGCAAGGAAGTGATTGACTTCAAGCTCAGCCCGTTCGGCCGCCACACCTTTTACGGTGTAGACATCAAATAAGATCGAGTTTTGTGTACAAAGGCCGGTTACCACCGGCCTTTTTCTTGCGTAATATTCTTCAACTTCCCAATGACAAAACACTTTACTCAGCTTTTTCACAGTGCATGCACTCTTGCGCTTTTGGCGTCACTCACAGCCTGTGGTGGCGGTGGCGATGACTCAACACCGACCGCGCAAACACCAAAGCCCAATCCAATCACCACAGCGCCTACGCTGAACTGCAGCGCCGACGGCATTGCCGCATCCACCGCCAGCACCGCGACCGTAACGGTCTGCATGCTGACCAGCGATGGCGAAATCGTGATCACATTGGACCCTGTAAAGGCACCCATCACCGTTGCGAACTTCCAGCAATACGTCAAGGACGGCTTCTACAGCAACACAATCTTCCACCGCGTGGTGCCTGGCTTCGTCGTGCAAGGCGGCGGCTACACCACCGGCTATGTGCTGAAAACTGGCACGCGGGCAGCGATTGCCCTCGAGAGTCAGAACGGGCTGTCCAACTTGCGGGGGACCATTGCCATGGCCCGCACCGATCTACCCGCATCGGCCACCAGCCAGTTCTTCTTCAATACGGTGGATAACCTGAATCTGAACTACGGCAGCCCCACCAACCCCCAAGGCTACGCCGTCTTTGGTAAGGTAATTTCCGGCTCGGCCACGATTGACAAAATCAACGCAGAAACCCAGCTGTACACCGGCGCAGAAACCCCGGCCACCGAAGTGCTGCTGTACTGGGCCAAGCAACTCAAGCCAGCCCCTTAATCGCGCTGCTGCTAGGGCGCAAGCTTGCGCTGTAGCAAATCCCACTTGTTACCGCACAGATCGCGAAACACCGCGACCGTGCCATAGGCTTCGTGGCGCGGCACTTCTTCAAAGTGCACGCCATGGGCCTGCATGTGCGCATAGTCGGCTTCAAAGTTATCCGTCTGTAAAAACAGGAATACCCGGCCACCCGTCTGGTCGCCTATCCGAGCCATCTGCTCCGCGCCACTGGCCTGCGCCAACAACAGGCCCGCACCCTGTCTGCCTTGGCTTTGCCGCGGCGCCACCACCACCCAACGTTTGCCACCGCCGAGCGCAGTGTCTTCCTTCAATTCAAATTGAAGTGCATCGACAAAAAAGCGAATCGCCTCATCGTAGTTGCGCACCAGTAAAGACACATATGGAATGGATTGGCTCATGGAGTTTTCGCCTTGAGTGCGGCCTGGGTAATGGATGACAAACTGGCGCGTGTGGTGATCAGCTCCGGGTTCAGCTGCACCTCAATCAAGCTGCCCTGAGGTCGCGCCAACGCCGCCAACAGCGCCGCTTCAAAGGCATCAGCTTCCCGGATGGACACCGCTGCATATCCATAGGCTTTGGCCAACGCCACGAAGTCCGGATTCTGCAAAACCGTGCCAGCCACATGCTGCGGGTACTCGCGCTCCTGGTGCATGCGAATCGTGCCGTACATGCCGTTGTTGAGCAGCAGGATGATGGTCTTGGCACCGTGCTGCACGGCGGTGGCCAGCTCTTGCCCATTCATCAGAAAGTCACCGTCGCCAGCGATGGTGAACACCACCCGACCAGTCGTGATGGCCGCTGCAATGCCCGCCGACACACCGTAGCCCATCGCACCATTGGTTGGCGCCAATTGTGTCTTGTGGCCCTTAGACAAACCGCTGTAGCGGAAGTAACGGTGCAACCAGCTTGCAAAGTTGCCTGCACCGTTGGTTAATACCGCGTCTGCGGGCAAATGCTTTTGCAATATGGCAATGACCTGCGGCATATCGACCAGACCTGCAGAGGAGTCCGCAGGCAAATCAGCAATCGCCTGGGGGCGCAAATGATTCAGGTAATCCGCATGGCAATCTTGCGTCCAATCCGTCCAGGGCAGGTCAATCGGCGCGGTCAGCACCTCCAGCGAGCGCGCCGCGGCAGCCATGGAGGCATGGATCGCCAGATCGGCCTGGTACACCCGGCCCAACTCTTCGGCACTGGCATGGATATGGACCAGGGTTTGGTGGGTCTTGGGCGCCTGTAGCAGCGTATAGCCGCCGGTCGTCATCTCGCCCAGCCGCGGCCCAATCGACAGAATCAAATCGCTGTCCTTGACACGCCTGGCCAGCGCCGGGCTGATGCCAATGCCCACATCGCCTGCGTACTGCGCATGGTGGTTATCAAACGTATCCTGAAAGCGAAAGGCATTGGTGACGGGCAGGCGCCAGTTCTCAGCGAAGCGCTGCAACGCCTGAGCCGCCTGTACGGTCCAGCCACCACCGCCGGCAATGACCAGCGGACGCTCTGCTTTTAATAGCAGCTCACGCAATCTGCGCAAGGCCCCGGGGTCACTCCATGCCTCAACCGGCTCTACGCGTGGCAATGGTTTCAAATCCGCAGCAACCGCTTGCGTGAGCATGTCTTCCGGCAATACCAGTACCACCGGACCGGGCCGCCCGTTCATGGCCGTAGCAAAGGCCCGCGCCACATACTCCGGAATGCGCCGCGCATCGTCAATGCGCTCAACCCGCTTGGCCATACCGCCCGCGCTGGGGCCAAACATGACCCGGTAGTCCAACTCCTGAAACGCTTCCCGATCGCGCGTATCGCTGGCCACATCGCCGACAAACAGCACCATCGGTGTGGAATCCTGAAACGCGGTGTGCAAGCCTATGCTGGCGTTGGTCGCACCCGGCCCGCGGGTCACAAAACAAATGCCGGGGCGACCGGTCAGCTTGCCATGCGCCTCGGCCATGAAGGCTGCGCCGCCCTCCTGCCGGTTGGTGATGAAACGGATGTGGTCACGGTAGCGATGAAAGCCATCCAGCACGGCCAGATAACTTTCGCCCGGAACACCAAAGGCGTGGGTTACACCTTGCGCAACCAGGCATTGCACCAGCAAGTGGCCAGCAATTTCAGCAGAAATCAGTTCAGACATTCCTGCATTTTGCACGTCTATTTAGACCATCTTGGTGCGGTGATAGTTCCCAGTACCACGGTGCAAAACACGGTCTCCCGCCAGCACGTCACCAGGCACATAGTTTGGGCCTGTGTTCAGCCGCTCATACACAGGTGCGAAGTCGATGCTTTGCAAGGCCAGCAAGTCGTCCAGCTTGTCCAGCACAAAGTAGGTTTCCTGAAAGTCGTCGATGCGGTAGTTGGTGCGCATCACGCGCTCCAGCTCAAACGCGATGCGGTTGGGCGACGCATCCTGCACCGCGAACTTGCTTTCGGAATAGGACGACGCAATGCCCGCACCATAGATGCGCATGCCTTGCGCTTCTTGCACCAAGCCAAATTCCACGGTGTACCAGTACACGCGCGCCAGCTCCTGCAGCTTGCCAATGCTTTGTGCGCGCAGACCACCTTCGCCATAGGCCTGGATAAAGTCGGCCATCACCGGGTGCATCAGCATCGGTACGTGGCCGAAGACGTCGTGAAAAACGTCAGGCTCTTCCAGATAGTCCAGTTCATGCGGCTTGCGGATGAAGTTGCCCGCCGGAAAACGGCGGTTGGCCAGATGCGTGAAGAAAACGTCGTCCGGCACGAGCCCTGGCACGGCCACGATCTCCCAACCGGTACGCGGTTTGAGCGTCGCATTGAGCTCGCGGAAATCGGGAATCTGATCGGGCCCCATAGGCAAATCCTGCATCCCCTGCACAAAGGCATCGCAGGCCAACTCGGGCAGCAAATGCGTCTGCCGGTCAAACAGCGTGCGCCAGACCTGGTGTTCTTGCGCGCTGTAGTTGGCCCAGCCTTGATCGATGATGTAGTCGTTCATGGCATTGGGCTTATCGCGCGTGCAGGGAGCACGCGACCGCGGCATTCGCCGAACCCAATCCTGCGGGCACCCTGCGCACTGCAACTGCCGCGCAGGATCACGGTATCACCATCTTGCAAAAAGGTTCGCATCTCACCATTGTCCAGCAGCAAAGGAACTTTGCCGCCTTGCGTCAGCTCCAGCAAGGAGCCACCTTGCTCTGGCGCGGGGCCGGACAGCGTACCAGTACCCAGCACATCACCCGTTCGCAGATTGCAGCCATTGACTGTGTGGTGCGTGACCAGTTGCGCCAACGTCCAGTAGGCATCCTGCAGGCTGGAAGCGGACAGCCGCTGAGCGGGCGAACCCGCTTCGCGCATCGCTGCAGTTTGCAACCAGACTTCCAGCGCAACGGTGATAGCGCCAGCACTGCGATTCGCGGACGAATCCAGATAGGGCAAGGGCTCTGGGTCACCCTCAGGCCGCGTAAACGCCGCGCGAAACGGCGCCAGCGCTTCCATGGTCACCAGCCAGGGCGACACGGTGGTCGCAAAACTTTTGGACAAAAACGGACCCAGCGGCTGGTACTCCCAGGCCTGCACATCGCGTGCACTCCAGTCGTTGAGCAGGGTGATGCCAAAAATGTGTTCTTCGGCCTGCTCCATGCCAACCGCTATGCCCGGCGCATTGCCCTTGCCCACCCAAGTGGCCACTTCCAACTCGTAGTCGATGCGTTGACTCGGTCCGAAGCTTGGCGCGGTCGCGCCGGTTGGCATGGTCTGGCCGAGAGGTCGGTGAAAGCTTTGCCCGCTCACACCCACGCTCGATGCGCGGCCGTGGTAGCCGATGGGCACCCACTTGTAGTTGGGTAGCAACGGGTTATCTGGCCGGAACAATTTTCCGACCGTCGTGGCGTGGTGAATGCCGGTATAAAAGTCGGTGTAGTCGCCTATCTCACAGGGCAGTCCCAGTTCCAACGCGTTCATGGGCAACAGGGCCTGCTGCCAGACAGCTTGCAATGGAGATCCAGCTTTCAAACCCTGCCACAGGGTCATGCGCAGGGCTTTGCGTTCTGCGGACGATGTCGACATCAGCGCATGCATATCGGCATGGTCAATCAGGCCTGCGGCATGCAGATCCAGCACCTGGTCGCCAATCGCCACACCAATGCACCAAGGCTCGGTGTTCAAACGACGAAAGCGTCCGAACGGCAGGTTCTGAATTGGAAAATCGGTATCAGTCTGATCGGCCGATGCGACCCAGCTTTGTGTGACCGGATCGTGCGTTTCATCCAGCGCCCGCAGCATCAG
>JAYWAV010000075.1:0-2501 GCA_043782015.1 Rhodoferax sp.
CTCTAGGCTGTTTCTCTTTGTGCGTGACTTTTCCGCTTCCCCTCCTTCTCTCTTATTTTGTTCGCGCGCTTATCTGCCCGTCACACAAAATCCAGTGCGGGTGGCCGATACCATGACCAACAGCATCGACCGTAACGCCAGCACCAAGCACAAGCTTGGTGAGCTCGGGCATGGCAAAACCGCAAAGCTGTTGAAGCCCGCTCCGGCCCGGACCACGGCGGAAAATGGCCAAGCCCACGCCTGGCGAGATCATGAAAAAGTTGGCCGAATACGAATGGGACTACGAGGCCATGGGGCGTGCTTGAGAAGTTCTTCTCCGACTCATCGGCCCTGCTGGCCATTACGCGCAAGGAAGTGCACGGCCCCGCCGTCATTGAACTGATAGACCGCATCAATCCGGCCCAGCGCATCACGTCCGTGCTGGTGGCCTACGAGTGTTACCGTGGCATCCCGCTGTCCACCGCCAAGCGCAAAAGCCAGATGCGCGACCTGCGGTAGTTTGTAGTTCCACTCTCCGTGGAAGATGGCACGTTTGAGGTTCAGCGCCGCCAGCCCATTCTTTATCGGTGACGGTGATGCCTGTGGGGTAGACGCCAGCGTCGAGTCCTGCGCGAATTTTCATCTACTGGCATTTCCAGCTTGGTCGCCAGTTCCTGTAGAGCCACTTTCCACAAGCGGCAACGATTACCTTTGCTGCCACCACCGTCCGCAGTGATCAACAGATCCTTTGCATCGCCATATCGTTTGGAGCCCATCTTCTTCCACCAGCGTGCGATGGCCTGGGCAGCAAAGCGCGCGGTGTCGTGGTCAATGCCCACGCTCACCCAGCCCTGGTTCTCACTGATGTCGTAGACGCCATAGGGGATGGCCTTGCCAAGTTCCATGTCCAGAAAATCGTGGACCTTCACCTTTTCCGGCTCACCCTTGGGTTGCCATTCGCGCCCGCCATTCTTGAACGCACCCACCTGTGACCGCCGAGCCGAATTTGCCTTATTTCAGCCGGTTGAAAGTGCGTTTTCTTCCCCGTCCGTCTTCTTCCGACCAAGCTTGCAGGATCAGGCCGGTGGGGTGCTCAGCGCAGCGGCATTAAGGAGGAGGCCGAAGGCCGGGGGACAGCCAGCGTCATCAGGTCACTGCGCGCGCCGTGCGTGATCCAGGTCTTGTTGCCGTCGATGCGCCAGCGCCCGTTGGGCAGTGGCGTGGCACGGGTGCGCAGCGAGGCCAGGTCGGAGCCGGTATCGGGCTCGGTGAACACCGCCGTAGGCAGCACTTCGCCAGAGTCAATCTTGGGTAGCCAGTGGGCTTTTTGCGCGCCGGTTCACCCAGGTGCGGTGCCCGCACCACGGGCGCACGCTCCACGCACCTGCTGCCGCGAAGTCGGCACTGCGCGTGCCATGGTCCGGCGGGCTTGCAACACCACGGGCAAGTCCACCATGCGGCCGTCCAGTTGCACGGCGGCGCCGGTGGATGCCGCGTCCGCGGCAAGCACCTTGCGGGCCCATTCCAGCTCCTGCTCGGTTGGCATCCAAGCCGCGTGCACGGTTCCCACCTGCGAGGGATGAATGCAGAGCTTGCCACCAAAGCCAAAACGCAGCGCCCGCGCTACATCCGCGCGCAAGCACGCGTCATCGCCGATACGCACCGTGACGCCATCCACCGCCGGTGCGAGCCGGTTCACCCGCGTGGCGATGGTGACGGCAAAACGCAGCGGCGCCAGCAGGGTCTCGTCGCCATCACACTGCAAACCGGTGTCGGCCATGAAGTCGATGTAGCCCACCACCAGGCGCAGCACGCCAGCGGCGGCACCCAGGCCGGGTAACGCGGCATAACCGGCGGCACTCTCGATCAGCGGCAGTGTGGCCACGCCCTGCAGCGCGTGGTGTACCCGCTCCAGCGGCACCGATTCCGCCTTGGGCACCATCACCGCGGCGGGCGCCTGCCGCCGCGCCAGCCAGGCCAGGTCGGCAGAAAAAGCTGCGTGCCTGGGCGACACGCGTGGTCATGGGGTTTGGCATGGGATCGCGGGTGTGATGCCGTTCAGGGTGTATGGGGCGGCCTTCAGAACGAGCGTGGCAGCCCGAGCTTGTGTTCGGCCACGAACGACAGGATCATGTTGGTCGAGATCGGGGCCACCTGGTACAGGCGCGTTTCCCGGAACTTGCGCTCTATATCGTACTCGCAGGCAAAGCCAAAGCCACCGTGCGTCTGCAGACAGGCGTTGGCGGCTTCCCAACTGGCCTTGGCGGCCAGGTACTTGGCCATGTTGGCCTCGGCACCGGCATTTTGGCGGGCGTCGATCATCTCGCAGGCTCTCCAGCGCATCAAGCTGGCGGCTTCAAGCTCGATGAAGGCCTCGGCCAGCGGAAACTGGATGCCCTGGTTCTGGCCAATCGGGCGGCCGAACACGTTGCGCTCCTTGGCGTATTTCGTGGCCCGGTCGAGAAACCAGTAGCCGTCCCCGATGCACTCGGCGGCGATCAGCGTACGCTCCGCATTCAGGC
>JAYWAV010000076.1:0-6913 GCA_043782015.1 Rhodoferax sp.
ACCATGAAGGCATTCTTGTTGTCGTAATCCGGAAAGCGCAGCATCAGCAGTGCCGGCACATGGCTCATGCCATAGATGCAGACCATGATGCCCCATTGCAGCTTGGCGTTGCGCTCCAAAAAACGTATTGGGTCATTCGCCAGCGCGCTGGTCAGCGGCAGCGCCAGAAACACATAAACAGGAATAAACACCGCAAACATGTCAAAGTGCTCCGCGCCCACCAACCAATATTGGATGGGTAACACGGCGAAGAAGGCCAGCACCAGACTGCGGTGATCACCCAATCGGGTCGGCGAGAGGGTCAAAAATTCGCGCAGCGCAAAGAACGACACCAGCCCGAACAGCACCAGTGCCACCCAGGCGCCGGTAACCCAACCCAACCAGAACACAAACACCATCATCCAGCTGGTGCGGATGATGCCGTCGATGCTGCGCAGTTCATGGCGCCAGGCCTTGCCCGCTTCATCATCACCATGCTCGCGCAGCGACACCAGAAACGCCGTCACACTGGCGAGCAAGAGCAGGCCGAACACAATCACAAACAGCGCGCCAATCTGCTGCGTTGGAGTCATGTTCTTGATATAGAAATACATGGCTTAAACGTCCCTCAGCGCAATCACGGCTTCACGGGAACGGGTCAGAAAGGCCTTGCACTCTTCGCCTTCTTCCACATGGATGGGCGCGCCAAAGGTCACCGAGCACAACACCGGTACCGGCACCACTTCACCCTTGGGTAAGACGTGCTGCACATTGTTGATCCAGGCTGGCACCAGTACAGCCGATGGAAACCGCAGTGCCAGGTTGTACAGCCCTGCTTTGAAAGCCTGCGGCTCGCCAGTAAAGCCGCGCGTGCCTTCGGGGAAAAGGATGATGGAGTCACCATTGGCCAAGGCTTCCAGCAGTGGCTCCAGCGGGTCTTCCTCGGCGCTGCGGTCGCGTGATACGTAGATCACATTGAACACCGCGGTGGTCAGCCATTGCTTGAATGGCGTCTTGGTCCAGTAGTCCTTGGCAGCAATGGCCCGCGTCACACTGCGCAATTCCTTGGGCAGCGCGGCCCAGATCATGACGAGGTCGGCATGGCTCTGGTGGTTGGCAAAATAAATGCGCTGCTCCGCCTTCGGAGGGCAGCCGTGCCAGCGCGCCTGGGAGCCGGTCAACACCCGGATCAACCCCAGCAAAAAGTAACTCATCAACTTGGCAAGCATGGCGGGGATGATACAGAGCGAAAGTGACGCGCCGGCAAGCGTTACTTGGGCGCGAACTTACAGATATTCGTTCCAATGACGTCGGCCATTTCTTTGCCGTCTTTCACCCAATTGAAGGTGTCTTGCTGTTTCTTGCCCGCTGCATCAAAGATGAAAACCTGACCTGCACCACTCTTGCAGTTGGAAACCTTCACAAGATAAAGCTCCGTCGGCCCCATTCGCACGAGCGACACCATCAGATTTTTTTCTGCCTTGACCTCCATGCCGATCTGCAGCTTGCCACTGCGTCCCAGGTCAAACTGAAGAAACTCGGCATGGCATGCAAGGGCCCAAAAGAACAACGGTAGAGCTAAAAATTTCTTCATATCCAATTCACTTTCAGACCACGAGTATGCGACCTTCGCCCGTGTCCTGCCGAAATCGACTTTGGGCACAATCGGGCAGGCTGTACCGCACGGGGTGCAAAATGTTGCCGCATGTGGGAATATTGTTTCAATCCAGGAGTGACTGTATGAGAATTTTGTTGCCAATCACATTGGCCTTGGCCGTGCTTTTGCAAGCCTGCAGCAGACCGGAGTCGCCTGCAGCCACCATCGCGACATCCAGTGCTGCGGCGACCCCTGCGGGCTACCTTGACTATTCCGCCCGCAGCGAGCAGCTGACCGGCGGCGTCAGACTGATCCCCATCACAACGCCCAAGGGAAAATTCAACGTGTGGACCAAGCGCGTGGGCAACAATCCCACTATCAAAGTGTTACTGCTGCACGGCGGCCCCGGGGCGACGCACGAATACTTTGAAGCATTTGACAGCTACTTCCCCAACGCCAGCATCGAGTATTACTACTACGACCAACTGGGTTCATTTTTCAGCGACGCGCCTGACGATCCGGACCTGGTGAACCTGCCGCGCTATGTGGAGGAAGTGGAGCAGGTGCGCCAGGCGCTGGGGCTGGACAGCCAGAATTTCTACCTGCTGGGCCACTCCTGGGGCGGCATATTGGCCATGGAATATGCGCTCAAGTACCAGCAGCATTTGAAGGGAATGGTGATCTCCAACATGATGGCCAGCATTCCCGCCTACAACGACTACGCGAAAAAAGTGCTGATGCCTGCGATGGACCAGAAGGCCCTGGCAGAAATTCAGCAGATGGAAGCCACCGGCAAGACCGAAGACCCGCGTTACATGGCGCTGCTAATGCCGCACCACTACGAAAAGCACATCTTGCGCATGCCGGCAGACCAGTGGCCCGAGCCAGTGAATCGCTCGTTCAAGCACCTCAACCCCAAGGTGTACGTACCCATGCAGGGCCCCAGCGAGCTCGGCGCCAGCGGCAAGCTGGTGCAGTGGGACCGTGTTGCCGACCTCGGAAAAATCACTGTGCCCACGCTGGTGATTGCCGGCCAGCATGACACCATGGAGCCCGCCCATATGGAAATGATCTCCAGGACCGTGCAGAAGGGGCGCTACCTGCTATGTCCCAACGGCGGCCACATGGCCATGTACGACGACCAGAAGACCTATTTCCCAGGCCTGATCCAGTTTTTGAAGGACGTGGACAGCGGCAAGTTGTGATGGCGCTGGCGCCTGTTTTCAAGGCAACTGCGCGTCACCCATGCGGCCCGCAATCACACCAGCGCGCGACGACAGATACCCTGAACCTGGCAACTTCTCAAAGTATTTGGGCCGTGGCAGCATCACCGCCAACCGTGCCGCTTCGTACGCGCTGAGTTTGGCCGCGGGCTTGCGGTAGTAGTGCTGCGCTGCCGCCTCGGCGCCAAACACACCTTCACCCCATTCCACGCTGTTGAGGTACATCTCCAGAATGCGGTCCTTGCTGAGCAAGTGCTCCAGCAGCATGGTCAGCACAAACTCTTGCCCCTTGCGCAACAGCGTGCGCTCGCCGGACAGGAACAGGTTCTTTGCCAACTGCTGTGTGATCGTGGAGCCGCCGACGACTTTGGGGAGTTTGGCTGCTGGGGTGCCAGGGCGCTGCGCCACGCGCTGCTCGGCTTTGGTGTTCTTGTTCCAGGCCTTTTCCAGCGCCTCCCAATCCACGCCGTCGTGGTACGAAAAACTGTCGTCTTCAGAGGCGATCACGGCGCGCTTGATGTTATCGCCCATTTGCTCATAAGCCACCCATTGCTGGCTCCACGGCAGTTTGCCTTTCTCGGCGGCAATACGGTACGCCTCTGAGCGCTGGAACGCGGTAGATTGCGGCGCGACCACGGCCATACCGGCAATGCGGATCACGAAGTAGAGCTGCAGCGCCAGAAGCCCGAGTGCACACAGCGCCAGCCAGTGAAGAGTGGCTTTCATGGGCTGGCCGAGACTTTGGCTTCCAGCGTTTCGTCCCGGGTGAATTTGAAGCGGGAGACAACCAGAATCTGGTCAGCCTGGCGGCGCATGGCTTTGGGGAAGGTGCCGAATGGCCCGGCCGTACGTGCGATGGCGGCGGCGCGGCGGTCCAGCGTGGGGTTGCCAGAGCTTTCGACTACTTCGGTTTCCAGTACGCGGCCGTCAAAATTGACGGTGACAATCATCGTCAGTTCGCCGTACAACTTTTTGCCACCCGACGTGGGAAAGTTGTCAGTTCCGCGGTCTTCGATCGCTCGGCGCAAGGCATCGTAGTAAACAGCATAAACCTCTTCGCGCGCAGCCGGGCTGATATAGCGCTTCTTGGGGCGTGCGTTCTCCATGTTGATGCGCTTCTCGATCTCGGCCAGCAGCTTCGCCAAGCGGCGGCGTTTTTCTTCGCGCTCTATCTGCTCGGTGTTGGTAGTGGTTTTGTTCGGGTCGGGCGGTGGCAGCGCCAACAGTTGGTCTTTCACTTGCGCCAGCAGCAGGTTTTGCTGCTCCTGCAGGTTCTGCAGTTTGCGTGCGCTGGACTGCTCTTGTGTGTCGCCCGTCTCCACCCAGTCTGACGAGGGCAGGGGGCTGGTCGCGCGGCCCTTTTCGGCTTCACCGCCACCGGCCAGCGAGGCCTGTGCAATGGCTTTGGCCTTGTCGGGCTTTTCGTTGGTCTTGGCGTTGACCAGAATCACTTCCAGCGGCGTATCTTCAAACACGCGGTTGAAGCCTTCAGGGTCGACGAAGCGAACCGTCAGCAGCACAGCGTGCACCGCCACCGAGATGCCCAGTGCCCATTGGAGAGTGCTGATAGACCGCAGATTCACAGTGCAGGATTATCACTGGCAGGGAGAGTTGCCTCGTCCGCGTCGGACATGTCCACGGCAATGGCCAGGGGGCCGGCGACTTCGTCCTCGTCATCCTCTGGCGCATCTGCCTCGTCGGCCGGTGCTGGTGCATCCAGACGTTCCACGACGGTGCCGTTCAGGTCCAGCGTGATGAAGTCCATTTCGCCCAACTTCACGCGTACTTTGGCACTGCGCGCCAGGCCTTGGGCGCCGATCACGGGCAACACCAACGGAATGTCATCGGCGCGCACCATGTTCTCTTTGAACACGGAGGCGACCAATTCCGTCATCCCCTGCTGTTCCACATAGCGCATGGTCCAGAAACGCTCCATACCGCCCTGAAAGCCGTTGTACGCACTGTAGGTCGCGTCAAACGCGGAGATGATGGAAAACAACTCGGCGTCCTTCGGTTTGAATGGCGCGACCAATGCTGCGGTTTTGCCGTTGCGCGCGCAGGCAATGATTTGCCACTGGTTCACCAGATCAGTGTAGCGGCGTAGCGGTGAGGTGGACCAGGCGTAGCTCTTCACCCCAATGCCCGCGTGCGGCAAAGCCTTGGTACCCATGCGGACCTTGACGCCCGGTGCCAGCGACGCCTGGCTGCGGTAAATCGCCGGGACGCCCAGCTCCGCCATCCAGTTGCCCCAGGTGCTGTTGGCCAGGATCATCGCCTCGGCGACGATCAGGTCCAGCGGCGCACCGCGCTGGCGAATGCTGATGGAGACGATCTCATCGCCCTGCGGCTCCGCGCCATCGTTGCCTTGCAAGCGGAAGTTGTAATCCGGGCGATTGAACGTTTCGGGTTTGCCGCGCACGACCTCGCGTTTGCCTTTGAGGTTTTTTGCCAGCTGGTACAAAAATGATAGCTGCTTGCGCAATCCCTGCAGGGCTTGCGGGTCGTTTTGATGCTGAAATGCAGGGTCTTGCAGCCAAGGTCCGGTGACGACCGCATCGAGCTGGTCGTGGCGCAAGTTGTGCGCAATCGGCACGCGCTCCAGCTTGGTCTCGCTGCCCTTGATCTCCATCGAGGTCTCATCAAACGTGACGTACAGCGACACTGCCGGGCAGTCGCGTCCCTCCATCAGCGTGTAGGTCTGCACCACATCGTCCGGCAGCATCGTGATCTTGTAGCCGGGCATATAAACCGTGGACAAGCGCGCGCGGCCCAACTGGTCGACCGGGCTGCCGGGCAGCACGGCCAGGCCGGGCGCAGCGATGTGGATGCCGACGGTTACCGTGCCAGTGCCAAGCCCTTGCACCGACAACGCGTCGTCGATTTCCGTGGTTTGCGAATCGTCAATCGAGAAGGCTTGCACTGCCGCTACGGGAAGCTCATCGGCAATCGCGGGGGCGGTGATGGCTGGGAAGCCAGTGCCCTTGGGAAAGTTCTCCAGCAGAAAGCGTTTCCAGTGGAACTGGTAAGGCGAAGCAATCGCACCCGCCTTTTGCAGCACATCCAGCGGCGCCAGATGGGACGCGCGCGAGGCTTCAACGACGGCCTTGTATTCTGGCGCGTTCTTGTCGGGCTTGAACAGGATTTTGTACAGCTGGAACCGAATCGCTTCCGGGCATTGGCCTGCGACGAGTTCGTCCGCCCACTGCGTGATTTGCGCGACGATTTGCTTCTTCTTCTCGATGGCGACCAGGGCCTGCGCAATGATGTCGGCGGGCGCCTTCTTGAAGCGACCTTTGCCTGCGCGGCGGAAGTAGTGCGGCGACTCGAACAGCTTGAACAGCATGCCCGCCTGCTCGGTCAGCGTGGCCTGGGCCGAAAAGTAATCGCGTGCCAGGTCGGCAAAACCGAATTCTTCGTCGGGCGAAAACTCATAGGCCATCTCCAGCTCAATCGCCAGCGCCTGCGCCTGCGCCGTCGCAATCAGCTCGGCTGGCGAAGGCTTTTCAAACCGCAAAAGGATGTTGGCGCCCTTGACTTTGACGCGCTTGCCGCTTTCCAGCTCCACTTGTGCCGAGGACTCCGCCTCGGACAGTACCCGCCCGGCCATGAATTTGCCAGCTTCTTCAAACAATACATGCATGGGCAGGATTGTCCCAGTAAAACTGTGGCGCAATTTGCCGCCGGGCTGCCCCAAGGCAAATTAGCCCCAATGGGGGCAGCGACCCGCACAGCGGTGGAGCGTGGAGGCCTATCCCAGGCCCAAAAACTCCAGTATGGTGGGCAGATGGGCTGGAAAGTCAGAAATGGCGTGGTCGCCGCCTTCCAGCAGGTGCATGTTGCAATCCGCATAGCGTGTGTGCATTTCCTGCCAGTCCAGCACCTCGTCGCCCTTGGTAAGGATGGCCAGGTAGTTGCTGGGGTTTTGCAGCGACCCTTTTGTCATGGCTTTCAACTCGTCAACGAACTCCAAGTGAAAGAAAAACCGCTCGTTTGGGTCATGCCAACTGGTGTGCTCGCCAATGTATTTCGCCAAATCCCGCGCCGGGTCGACCGCCGGGTTGAGCAGCACTGCTGTGCAACCGAAAGTTTCCGCAACCCAGGTTGCGTAGAAGCC
>JAYWAV010000077.1:0-6906 GCA_043782015.1 Rhodoferax sp.
GCGCGGGGTCACGGCTTTCCTGATCGAAAAGGGCATGCCCGGTTTCAGCATTGCGCAGAAGCTGGACAAGCTGGGCATGCGCGGCAGCCACACCGGCGACCTGGTGTTCAACAACGTCGAAGTGCCGCATGCCAATGTGCTGGGCCAGGTCAACGGTGGCGCCAAGGTGCTGATGAGCGGGCTGGACTATGAGCGCGCGGTGCTGTCCGGTGGCCCGCTGGGCATCATGCAGTCCGTCATGGACAACGTGATCCCCTACATCCACGACCGCAAGCAGTTTGGCCAAAGCATTGGCGAGTTCCAGTTGATCCAGGGCAAGGTCGCTGACATGTACACCGTCTTGCAGGCCGGGCGCTCATTTGCCTACACGGTGGCCAAAAACCTTGATCTGCTGGGTACCGAACACGTGCGCCAGGTGCGCAAGGACTGCGCCTCCGTTATTTTGTGGACCGCCGAGAAAGCCACCTGGATGGCGGGCGAGGGCGTGCAGATCTTTGGTGGCAACGGCTATATCAATGAATACCCGCTGGGCCGTCTGTGGCGCGATGCCAAACTGTATGAGATCGGGGCTGGCACCAGCGAAATCCGCCGCATGCTGATCGGCCGAGAGCTGTTCGCTGAGACAATGTGAGTCTTGCCCCAGCCCTTGAGAGACGCCTGATTTGCTACCCCTGATCCGCACTTTTTTGTCGAACACTCTGCTTGGCCTTTTGCGTGGCCTGCTGCGGGCGTGGGTGTTGGTCGTGCCCTTGGTGGTGGCGCTGTCCCTGATTCGGATGGGGCAACTGGCGTACTTCTGGCCTCAGGGTTTTTCTGCGCCCGCTTCTGACATCACCTCGGTGCTCATTCAGGGCTTTCGTTTCGACTTGAAGGTCAGCGCCATTGCGGGTGTGCTGCTGTTGCTCGTCTTGCCATGGGTGTCGGGCAAGGTGCAGGGCCGCATTGCGCTGAACTTGAGCGCCGTGTTCGTGTTGCTATCGCTGATTAATCTGCACTACTTCGGCTTCTACAAAACACCGATCGATTCGCTGGTGTTTGGCTTGGTCGAGGACGACACGGCTGCTGTGCTGAAGACTATCTGGCATGACTTCCCCGTGGTCTGGACGCTGTTGCTGGCAGCCGCGTTGACGTTTGCGGCCGCATGGCTGCATCGCGTTCTCGTCGCCAGATTGCAGCCCGACATGGTTTTGCAGTCGCGCCATATCGCGATCAAGCTGGTTGCCGTGGTCGTCGTGTTCTTTGCGCTGGCGTTTGCGGGCAAGGGCACGCTGCGCGAGATGGCTTTGCAGCGCCAGCATTTGACGGTGACGACGTCGCAGTTCCTCAACGACATGGTGCCTAACGGCGTGATCGCGCTGAAGTACGCGTGGGACAGCCGCGGTGCGTCGCAGAATCTGCAAAACCCGTTGCTGGGTTTGAAGGCGATGGGCTTTGATTCGGCAATGGCGGCAGCAGAGGTCTTGGGCCTGCCGCATGGCAGCGAGGCAGACGTCAAGGCAGCGTTGATTTCGCATGATCCGATTGCACCGGGCTTACCGAAGAAGAATCTGGTGTTCTTCCTGATGGAGTCTTTCAGCGCCGAACCCATGCTCTACCAGTCGCCGAAGTTCGACGTACTGGGCCGCATGGCACCGACACTCACTGATCCAAGTAAGGCCTGCCATTTCAAAAATTTCGACTCGGCTCAGCCCGGTACGCATCCTTCGCTGGAAGCGATTCTGTTTTCCTCCCCGATCACGCCGTTGACGCTGGGCGATGTGGGCCGCAAGCCGATTCCATGGGCGATTCCCAAGGTCATCAAGGACGCGGGTTACCAGACCTTGTTCATCACCTCAGCCCGCTCCGGCTGGCGCGACCTGAACCGTGTGCTGGTGGCCCAGGGCTTTGACGAGGTGGTGGACGCCAATACGCTGAAAGAGGCCTACCCCGATGCGACCTTGGGCATCTGGGGTGTATGGGACAGTTATGTGTTCAAGTATTTGAGCAAGCGCATGGCCGCGCAGCCCGCAGACAAGCCTTTGTTCGTGTTTGTGCTGACCAGCACCAACCATCCTCCGTATGACCTGCCGGCCGACTACCAGCGCGTGCAGCGCGACATGTCCCAATGGAAAGGCGAAACCAATTCCGACATGCTGCGCTTGAACCTGGACTCCTACCATTACGCCGCTGATTTACTGGGCGGCTTTGTGCAGGAGGTGCAAAACGGCCCGCACAAGAACGACACCATCATTGCCGCCACTGGAGACCACAATGTGCGCTCGTTCGGTATGTATGCCGAATCGCAGCGGCGCTACTTGCTGCGCCAGGTACCGTTTGTGATCTGGGGCCAGGGGCTTGCGTGTGGCAGCCAGCAGGCATTGCCCGCGAGCCACCGCGACATGTTCAGTACGCTGTTGCCGCTGGCAGGCGCAGACGGCCCTTATGTCAACGCCGGACGCAATTTGCTGAAGGCTGTGGGTGACAAACCGGGGCCTATCGACGCACCACGCGCGATGTTCTTTACCGGCGAAGCCCGCAATGCGCAAGGCATGTGGCAACTGGGCCAGCCCAATACGTTTGTCTGCACGTCGGCAAAACCATCGGCGCAAAATTGCCAGTTCAACGCGCAAGACGACCAGCAGGAGCGTGCCCGCTATGGCCTGCTGGACTGGAATGTGCGCATCAACCTTCGTAAATAATCTTGCGGGACAGATCTTTAGCGCTGTCCCCAACTAACTAGGCATCCATGTCCGACAAACTGAATTCACTCTTTATCCGCAACCGCGAATGGGCTGCTGAAATGGAGCAGCGCCGCCCGGGATTCTTCACCGGGCTGGCGAACCAGCAAACGCCGCAGTACATGTGGATCGGCTGCTCCGACAGCCGCGTGCCTGCCAACGAAATCATTGGCCTCGCGCCAGGCGAAATTTTCGTGCACCGCAACGTCGCCAACGTCGTCGTGCATTCGGATTTGAATGCGCTCTCGACGATTCAGTTCGCGGTAGAGCGGTTGAAGGTCAAGCACGTGATGGTGGTGGGTCACTACGGCTGCTCCGGCGTGCAGGCCGCGCTGGAAGGCGCGCGCATTGGGCTGGCCGACAACTGGCTGCGCCACATCCAGGATGTGCGCGATCGCCACAAACATTTGCTGGAGAAAATCCCCGAGCACGGCCGTGCGCAGGCATTGGTCGAACTCAATGTCATTGAGCAGGTGGTCAACGTCGCACAAAGCACGGTGCTGCAGGATGCATGGCTGCGCGGCCAGGACGTGACGCTGCACGGCTGGGTCTACGGCGTGCACGATGGTCTGGTGCAGGATCTGCACATGACCGTAGGCGGCGCTGACGATTTGGAGCAGCACTACACGCAAGCCATTGCGGGTGTCCGCCTGCTCCCGCGGCAAACATTTTTACAAGCCAAATAGGCCTCTGGCGCCCGTTCATCAAGCGTAAATAGCTATAAATAAGTGAGCAATCGTGTTCCCCGCCCGGCTTGACTCTTCGGTTGCTTACGACATCGCCAAGGCGATGATGGATGGCTTCAACCGCCACTACAAGCTGTTCCGCACCGAGTCCGCCCGCGCCAAGCACCGGTTTGAAACCGCAGACTGGCATGGCCAGCAGCGGGCGCAGCGGGAGCGTATCGAGTTTTACGACCTGCGCGTGCGCGAAGCGTCGATGCGGCTGGAGCGCGAGTTCAAGGCCGGCGAGCAAGGCATGGAGATCTGGCAGCAGATCAAGCTGCATTACATCGGCCTCTTGGTAGACCACCACCAGCCCGAGCTGGCCGAGACCTTTTTCAATTCGGTGACGACCAAAATCCTGCACCGCAGTTATTTTCAGAACGATTTCATCTTTGTGCGCCCGGCCGTCAGCACCGAGTACATCGAGAACGACGAGTCGAAAGTACGGCCTACGTACCGGTCGTACTACCCGACGCGCGAGTCCATGGCTGCCACGCTGCAGCGCATGGTGGAAGACTTTGACCTCCGCAAACCGTTTGAAGACCTGCCACGCGATGCCGACCTGGTCGCCGACGCCATGCTGCAGCGGCTGACCGACGCCAAGCTGCGCGCCAACTTCCAGATCCAGGTATTGACCAGCCTGTTCTTTCGAAACAAAGGTTGCTACGTCGTTGGCAAATTGATCAACGGTTTTACCGAGTTTCCGTTTGCGCTTCCGGTGCTGCACAACAAAGCCGGCACGGCGCTGGCCATCGACGCCGCGCTGTTTGGCGAAGACGACCTGCTGATGCTGTTCAGCTTCGCACGCGCCTACTTCATGGTCGACATGGAGATACCGTCGGCCTACGTACAGTTTTTGCGCAGCATGATGCCGCGCAAGCCGCGCAACGAGCTCTACAACGCGCTGGGGCTGGCCAAGCAGGGCAAGACCCTGTTCTACCGCGACTTTCTGCACCACCTGCGCCACAGCACCGACAAATTCCGCATCGCGCCCGGTATCAAGGGCATGGTGATGCTGGTGTTCGATCTGCCCAGCTTTCCGTATGTGTTCAAGGTCATCAAGGACTACTACCCCCCGCCCAAGGACACCAGCCGCGAGCAGATCCGGGCCAAGTACCAGTTGGTCAAGCAACACGACCGCGTGGGCCGCATGGCCGACACGCTGGAGTACAGCGAGGTGGGCTTCCCACGCGGCCGGTTTGACGATGCGTTGATTGCCGAAATCGAAAAGTTTGCCCCCAGCCAGCTGGAGATCAGCGACCGCGATGGTGACGGCACGCTGGAGGTGGTGATCAAACACCTCTATATCGAACGGCGCATGATCCCGCTGAACATCTACCTGCAGGAAGCGTTTGATGCAGGCGCCACCGATCCTGCGAACACCACGCCCACCGCACTGCGCGCGCGCGAACAGATCGAGCGCGGCGTTATCGAATACGGCAATGCGATCAAGGACATGGTGGCGGCCAATATCTTCCCCGGCGACATGCTGTGGAAAAACTTCGGCATCACGCGCCAGGGCAAGGTCGTGTTCTACGACTACGACGAGATCGAGTACATCACCGATTGCACCTTTCGCCGCGTACCCACGCCGCGCAACGAGGAAGAAGAAATGTCGGGCGAGGTCTGGTACAACGTCGGCCCCAAAGACGTGTTCCCCGAAACCTTTGGGCCGTTTCTGCTGGGCAACGCGGTTGTGCGCGACGTGTTCATGAAGCACCACGCCGATCTGTTGGACGTGGCCTTCTGGCAAAGCCGCAAGGAGCGCATTGCCGCGGGCTATGTGCACGATGTTTTTCCGTATGACCGCGACAAGCGTTTCCAAGCTTCCCAAAAAACCTAGTTCCTCTTTTTCTTTTCAGGAGATTTCCATGACTGATTCCATCGCTGATCCCATTGTCATTACCGGTGCCGCCCGCACCCCCATGGGCGGCTTCCAGGGCGACTTCACTTCCCTTTCTGCCCACGATCTGGGCGGCGCTGCCATCAAGGCCGCGGTCACGCGCGCAGGCATTGCGCCCGAGCTGGTGACCGAAGTGCTGTTTGGCAATTGCCTGATGGCGGGCCAGGGCCAGGCGCCAGCGCGCCAGGCCGCGTTCAAGGGCGGCCTGCCCAAAAGCGCGGGCGCGGTCACACTGTCCAAGATGTGCGGCTCCGGCATGCGCGCGGCCATGTTCGCGCACGACATGCTGCTGGCGGGCAGCCACGACGTGTTGGTGGCTGGTGGCATGGAAAGCATGACCAACGCGCCGCACCTGCTCCTGAAGGGCCGCAGCGGCATCCGCATCGGCCACGACCGCGTGATGGACCACATGATGCTGGACGGTCTGGAAGACGCCTACGAAGCCGGCCGCTCGATGGGTACCTTTGGCGAAGACTGCGCCGCCAAGTACAGCTTCACCCGCGAACAACAAGACAACTTCGCCACAGCCAGCGTACAGCGGGCGCAAGCAGCTATCAAATCAGGAGCGTTTGAGGCGGAAATCACGCCCGTCACGGTCAAGACCCGCGCGGGCGACGCGCAGATCAGCGTGGACGAAGGCCCCGGCAAGATCAAGCTGGAAAAGATTCCCACGCTGAAAGCTGCGTTCAAGAAAGACGGCACCATTACCGCTGCGTCCAGCAGCTCGATCAATGACGGCGCCGCCGCGCTGGTGATGATGCGTGCCTCCACGGCCGAGAAGCTGGGCAGCAAGCCGCTGGCCAAAATCGTCGCCCACACCACCCACGCGCAAGAACCCAACTGGTTCGCCACGGCCCCCGTCGGCGCGGTGCAAAAGCTGTTGGCCAAAGCCGGCTGGAAGGTGGAAGACGTGGACCTGTGGGAAATCAACGAGGCCTTTGCCGTCGTACCCATGGCGCTGATGAAAGAGCTGAACATTCCGCATGACAAGGTCAACGTCAACGGTGGTGCTTGCGCGCTGGGCCACCCGATTGGCGCGTCGGGTGCGCGCATCATGGTCACGCTGATCCACGCTTTGAAAGCCCGTGGTTTGAAAAAGGGTGTTGCCACGCTGTGTATCGGCGGCGGTGAAGCCACTGCCGTGGCGCTGGAACTGCTGTAAGACCATGACGCACACCGTTTTGGTGATTGGCGCCTCAAGGGGGGCATCGGGCTGGAGTGTGTGCGGCAATACCGCGAGGCGGGTGCGCGTGTGATTGCCACCGCCCGCGATGCAGCGGCACTGGAGCGCCTGCAGGCACTGGGCGCACAGGCGATCACGCTGGATCTGGACGACGTATCCAGCGTCAGCGGCCTCGCTTGGCAACTGGATGGCGAGAAGATCGACGTCGCGCTGTATGTGGCCGACATGCGCTCCACCGTGGCCAGTTTGCGCCCGGAACACAATGGTACTTTCATCAACCACGACGGCCAGGCATTGGCCTGGTAGGACCTCCCATGCTGCTGACACAAGACCAGGAAATGATCCGCGACGCGGTGCGCGATTTTGCGCAGGCCGAGC
>JAYWAV010000078.1:0-6893 GCA_043782015.1 Rhodoferax sp.
TGGTTGCTTTCGGCACCGCCGCGCCAGGTGAGTTGCGCAAGTACTACCGAGAGCAGCTGCAAAACCTGGTGTATGGGGCACTCAGCCGCTGAGCGCCCGGTTCTGCCGAATCACGGTTGTGCGGAGCCAATCGGCTGTAGCCTTTGCCGATATGTTGCACGCCATCTGGACATGGCGCAGTTTGCGGCGTGATTCAATTAACTCTTGGCGTTCCTTGGCACTGAATACGACGGCGTGGAGGGAAGATATGCCACTGGCCTAATTGGCATGGCGCATCCAGTTCATGCTGCTGGCGGCGTGACAGCCAAAATGCTTGGCCAGCTCGCCTGGCTTTGTGCCTGCTCAAACCAATTGAATCGTCTGCTCGCGAAATTGCGCCGGATATGTCGGCTTGGGGGTATGCGGTTTAGAAACTTCCAACTTCTTCTGCATGAACACTAAGGTGTCCGTGAAACAGCGTCAACGCCAAGTAAACACCTGACCTTGGTTGCCGCTGGATCCTACCTTAGCCTTCAATATGGGACCAACGCCCCTAGGCGCAGGCAAGGCGGAATGGCAGTTGTACAACTCCTTTTTAAATTGCTTCTCAGCAATGGCGACGCTAGCGGCCGTACTGGTTCGACTTCACCTTGATCCCAAAGCCGGAGTACCTCGTGCCAAAGTCTTTGTTTGTCATTACATAGTTGTCACACCCAGTTAAAGACGGCACGCACCAGAATTTGTCGTATTTCAGCTTTTGAACACCGGTGATCGAACGATTCAGGCTATCAACATCGAGGTGAAATTGGAACTTTAGAGCAAGCCGAGTTAACATTCAAAAGCAAGCCAAGCCTCGATTTTCACAATATATTTACTCCATAAATATTTATGATGCAAAAAAATATAGCCTTCCACACTCAATTTGTCCGATGTACAGCAGCATTTGTAATTAGTCTGATGGCCGCTTGCGGAGGCAGCTCTGAGCCAGCAAGCGTTGCGGCAACGCCGTCAGCAGCCAAAGCCGCAACTGGCGATACCGCCACTGTGAGCGTCAGCGACGGGTCGGGCGGCGTTCGTTTGGCAAAAGCATCGGCTAATGCCTATATCCAACCGCCTGCGCTTGAGCCACAAAAACAGGCAGTAGACATCCAAAAGCGCAGTCATAAGCCCCTTCCCACAGTGATAGATTTAGGCGCTGTCAGTGCAGAAAAAAGCCTGCAAATGCGCGAAAATCAAACCAGCAGAGGCATGGGCAAAGCCATGCAAGTCGGTTTTGCGCGTGACGTGAAACAGGTAAAAAGCAGTGCATTGACCGCGCTGCTTCTAAAGTGGTCGCCTACCGCCAGCGGCGGGCTTGTTGCAGCGCTGGCTTTCAAGTCCGGCGGTGCCGAAGGCATGCGGATTGGAATAGCCGTTCAGTCCTTGCCATCAGAAGCTATTGTTCGCTTTTACCCGAGCGGCGCCAGCCAGGCAGTTGAAATTACCGGTAAATCTATAAACGAAGCCCTTGCCCTGAATCTGGCGTCCGGAGATACCAGCGAAGACGGTCGGACCTACTGGGGTGCATTTTTAAAAGGCGAAAACGGGACGTTTGAAATTGAATTGCCAGCAGGTATTGCCGCAGATGCCGTAGTTATAGCTGCCCCTCGAATTAGCCATTTTTTTCTCGACCCCATGGGCAAAGAAAGCCTGACTGATAGATTTCAAAATAACGACATGGAAACTGGTGTTGCAGCTAAGGCATCTGGCACTTGTAACCTCGATGTGTCATGCAACACACCGCTCAGTACAGCCAGCAAATCGGTTGCCAGGTTAATCTTTGTCATAGATGGCGGTGGGTACGCTTGTACTGGCACGTTGTTAAATGATGAAGACTCCACCGGCACACCGTATTTGTTGACTGCAGACCATTGTATTTCCACACAAACAACAGCTTCATCACTAACAACGTTTTGGTTTTATCAGTCGTCCGGGTGTAACAACGGGATATTAAATCCAAACATGCAAGTAAAAAATGGCGGCGCCACTTTGCTCTACCACCGCAATTTCGCATCCAGCCAAACTGGCGACAACCCAGTGGGAACAGACACATCATTTTTAAGACTAAAAGAACGACCACCTGCAGGTGCTGTGTTTTCAGGTTGGTCGGCTGTGAGGCAAGCTATCTCAAGCTTGGAGTACACAGCACTTCACAATCCAGGTGCTGACCTGCAAAAGTACAGCGTCGGTCAAATTAAGAATTACTCTTTTTTAAATGCCGGTTCTGGTTTGTTTTCGAATTCTGAGAAAACAGGGTTTGGCATGTATTTAGTAATTTTTTTGAGGGGTATTGTTGAAGGCGGGAGCAGCGGCTCCGGGTTATTTCTGGATGCCGACACCCCGAATCCGAAATTAGTTGGTCAGTTGTATGGCGGTTTCGTTTCATGCAGCAACCAGACCGGGTCAAATGCATATGGCCGTTTTGATATCGCTTACAAAGACACAGACGGTCTGGCGCAATGGTTAAGTTCGAGCGCTAAGCCGGTTATTAGATTCAGAATAACCCCAAGCGGCTCCTATTTTTATTCAATATCGGCTGCAGAAGTCCAATCGATCAAGGAGTCTTTTCCGGAGTTTGTGCTGGAGGGGCCAGCGTTCTCTGCATTAACTGCAACGACCACTGCTTTTTTGCCTGTGTATCGTTTTAGAAACAAGATCAACGGCAGTTATTTGTGGACGATATCTCAAATTGAGAGAGAGTCCATAAATTTAAATTACCAAACTACTTTTCAAGAAGAGGGCGTAGCATGGTTTGCAAAGGAGTATGCAGCTCAGGGATACAGTCCTCTGTACCGATTCCGAAACCTTACCAATGGGAGCTATTTTTATACAGCATCAGAATCCGAGAAAAATGACGTGGTGAACAACTTCAATCGAACTTTCGTTCTTGAAGGGGTCGCATACTTTGTCAAAGCTTAATTACTATTGCATTTTTGACTTGCCTATCATTCGTGGCTGTCGGCAACCGGCCAGAGAGCAACTTTCGACGACATACCGGAAGTACACAGGCCCACATTGAGTGCCGGGAAGCAGACATTGCTCCTAGGCTGCAGCGGTTGATCTGCGAGACGATGATCCCCGTCGAGCCTTGATGCCGCAGGGGTACTCAACCATCGACTACAGCGTAACGCGCTTTGGCCCTACGGCCGCCCCATCCTCCGTAAAGACAATCATGTAATAGGAGCATTGCGCAACGACATCTTTCTTGCGCGATCCGGATCCGGTGTACCGGTCCTTGTCACCATGAACATTTTCAATGCCCCAAACTGCAAAGCTTTTGTCAGTTGCAACTGCGGTCCCGCCTTTTTGCCTGGAACAACGAGATGTCGCAACGGCGGCGAACGAGGCTTTTGCACACCGCTACGGCGCTTATAGAAGTCTGTCTCGGGTTTTTGAAAGCTCCGGTATTTTGAGGCGCTATGCAGTTCGCCCGTTGGAATGGTATTTTGAGCCTCTGGGCTGGGCTGAACGCAATCAGGCTTATCTCGATGGCGCGGTCAAGCTCTTCGTTGAGGCAGCATCCAAAGCTATCGAAGCAGCGGGATTGCTCAGCTCAGAAGTTGACGCGGTCGTCACGGTCTCTTCCACCGGCATCGCTACGCCCAGCTTGGAGGCCCACGCCGCCAGCAAGATGGGCTTTCGTGCCGACATTGAGCGGATTCCAGTGTTTGGTCTGGGTTGCGCCGGTGGCGTCACCGGTTTGTCGATTGCATCGCGACTGGCACAGGCGCGACCCGGGAGCGTTGTGCTCATCGTTGCGGTTGAACTCTGCACGCTTTCCTTCAGGCTTGATGAACTAACCAAGGCCAATATCGTCGCAACAGCCCTATTCGGCGATGGTGCCGCAGCATGTGTTCTGCGTGCCGGTGAGGCCGGGATTGCTGCAGTCGAAATGAGTGGGCAGCACACTTGGCCCGGCACGCTGGACATCATGGGCTGGTCCGTTGATCAGCAGGGTCTGGGTGTCATCTTCGACCGGGCTATCCCCCCGTTTGCCGAAGCGAACATGGCCCCGGCGATTGAAGGCATCCTCAAGCGTAGCGGGCTGGCGTTAAGTGACTTTGACCGGCTTGCTTTTCACCCAGGTGGCAAGAAAGTTGTCACTGCGCTTGAACGCGCCTTCTCGCTGGCGCCTGGCACATTGGACCACGAGCGCGAGATCTTGGCGGCGTACAGCAACATGTCGGCGCCCACCGCCTTGTTCGTACTTGACCGACTGATCCAGGAGGGCCTGCCTTCACATACGCTGCTGACGGCCATGGGGCCGGGCTTTACGGCCAGTTGCGTCTCACTAAAGAAAGTCGCATGACGCCCGCCGCCATTCTTCTGGCATTGGTCACCCTGGAGCGACTGGCTGAATTGTGGCTGGCACAGCGCAATACCAGGGTGCTGCTGGCCCACGGGGCACTGGAGTTTTCACCCGGACACTATCCCTTTATCGTCCTGCTGCATGCCTTCTGGTTGGCCGGGCTGTGGTGGGGGGGTTGGCAGCAGCCGTTAAACATGGCGTGGCTGGTGATCTTTCTCCTGCTACAAGTCCTTCGCGTCTGGGTGTTGACCACGTTAGGGCCGCGCTGGACCACCCGCATCATCGTGCAGCCCGGGCTTGCCCTTGTCGCCCGCGGGCCGTACCGATGGGTCTCCCATCCCAACTATGTGGTGGTGGTCGGCGAGATTGCGGTGTTGCCGCTTTGTTTGGGGCTACCGTGGTACGCGCTGGCTTATTCACTGGCCAACGCTGCGGTGCTGACGATTCGCATACGCGCCGAGAACGCCGCCCTCGCCGGTATGAGATAAGTTGGATTAGTATGCCTGAACCAGTCGCCTCAGGAACGTCAATGATGCGAACTTGGGCCGGTTTTTCCATGATGTGCGTGGGCATGTTCATGGCGATTCTGGATGTGCAGGTTGTGGCGACGTCTCTGCCGGCCATGCAAGAGGCGCTTGCCATTGCGCCAGACAAGATGAGCTGGGTGCAGACCGCCTATCTGATTGCCGAGGTCATCGCGATTTCCCTGACGGGGTTTTTAACGCGCCTGCTGGGCATGCGTCGCCTGTTTGTCATCGCCACGTCGGTATTCACTGTGGCTTCGTTGGGTTGCGCCGCGAGCAATGGTTTTGATGCGCTGATTGCCTGGCGTGTCCTGCAGGGTTTTGCCGGCGGCACATTGATCCCTGCGGTTTTTTCAGCAGTGTTTTTGCTATTCCCGGTTTCTCGCCAAGGGGTTGCCACCATGCTGGCCGGCGTGCTCGCGGTGCTAGCTCCAACCGTCGGGCCCGTGGTCGGTGGCTGGATCACAGAAACCTATTCATGGCACTGGCTGTTCCTGATTAATGTTGCGCCAGGCATCATCTCGGTAACGGTTGCCGGCATGCTTTTGCCGAAAAGGGCCATGCAGCTTCAAGAAGCCAGGACACTGGATTTGTTGTCCCTCCTGCTGATCGCGTTGGCGTTGGCCGCACTGGAGATAGGGCTCAAGGAAGCACCGCAACGCGGCTGGACGTCCGGCCTGGTGGTTGGGCTGCTGCTGCTGAGCCTGGCGAGCATGTCTGGTTTTATCAGGCGCACATTGCGTGCGAGCCATCCGGTTGTCGATCTCGGCGCCTTCGCTGACCGCAACTTCACCATCGGCTGCCTCTTGAGTTTTGTTCTTGGCATCGGGCTCTTCGGCTCTGTTTACCTGATGCCGGTGTTTCTGGCCTTTGTCAGAAACCACAATGCACTGGAGATTGGAATGATCATGCTGGTCACCGGTGTGGCCCAGCTATCGATTGCCCCTGTTGCGGTGACGTTTGAGCAGCGTGTTGACCCGCGCTTGCTGTCAGCGGCAGGATTCGCGCTTTTTGCCCTCGGGCTGGGCCTGAGTGCATTACAGACTCCGCAGACTGACTACGACGCCATGTTCTGGCCGCAGATCATCCGGGGTGTTGGCATCATGTTTTGCCTGTTGCCGCCCACGCGGTTGGCGCTTGGCGGCCTGGAGTTGTCACGGGTGCCAGATGCTAGTGGCATGTTCAACCTCATGCGAAACCTGGGCGGCGCGATCGGCTTGGCGCTCATTGATACGGTCATCTACAGCCGTACGTCAGTACACGCCGGTGAGATCGCAGTTAAGTTAACTGCGGGTGACGCGTCCACAGCCCGCTTTGTGGGTATTCCACTAGACCTGTTCGCCATGCAAAAGGCACAGCCACTCGACGCCACAAGCATGTCCATGCTCAAACCCCTGGTTGAAAAAGCCGCACTGACAATGGCCATCAATGACGCCTGGTTGATGATCGCTGTGCTGACCGCCGTTGTACTGATTTGCATACCGTTCGCAAAACGGGCCAAGTAAGCGCGGGCAAAAAAGGAAGCCTGCACATATCCGGCGCAGCCTGAGGAGTTATGAAATGTAGATTGGGGGCGCTGTAGATACGAATTGGTTGCTCGTTGGCTTACGTTCACTTCGGCTTATTTATCACCGACGACAGGACACGACGACAAGATGGGGCTAGAAATAGATTGACTAATAGCCAGACAGGACATTCGTCGGCTTACACAGTCGTCGCTTGTGATAGCGTCAAGGAAGCCGCAATTGCCAAGTGGACTTTGCAAGCGGGACACACATCGCAACGATCAATAGTAGCTGTTAGGTAACTTTTAATGTCGGTACAAGTTGACTATTTGAACAATCGGTCCACAGTTGTTATCCCCTCAACTTCACGGAGATCATTGTGGATATCGCATCTGCTACACCTGCCAAAACTCCATGGAATAAAGGAAAGATCGTTGGTCAAAAGGCTCCACTCAACCTAAAGGACATCTGGGCCATCCGCATACGGCTGCAACTGGGCCACCGCACGCGGGAGCTTGCGCTTTTTGATCTAGGGTT
>JAYWAV010000079.1:0-6825 GCA_043782015.1 Rhodoferax sp.
ACCGCACCATGGCTTCTTGGGTGATAGATGCCAGTGTGGCGGCCAAATGGCTGCTGCCCGAAGACGGCTCAGACCAGGCCAGCGCGCTGCTGTCCGATGTGCTGCTGGTGCCTGACCTGTTGTTTGCAGAAGTGGCCAACATCTTCTGGATGAAGCAGGTGCGCGGCGAGATGGATGCCGCCACCGCTGACGCGGCAGCGCGCTGGTTGATGCAGGCGCCGCTGCAGGTGCATCCCTGCGCCGGGCTGACGGCGCAAGCAGTGGGTTTGGCGATACGGCTTCAACACCCGGCCTACGACTGCTTTTACCTGGCGCTGGCCCGCCGCACCGGCTGCCCGCTGGTGACGGCGGACCGCCGGCTGGTGGCGCGGTGCCAGCGGGCGGATGCGTTGGATTTGGGGGCTTTGTTGGTGTTGTTGGGGGGCATGGGCGTGCCGGGCAAGCATTGAGGTGGGCTTGATGGCCGGCCAACCATTCAACGAGTCAAAAACCGTCGATAACCTCTGGCTCCAGACCTGCCCAAGCTCGCTTCAGTTCAATCTCGTCGAATGTCCCGTCGGCTTGCAACAACTTGCGGAGTGAGTCGTGAACCTTGGCAGACGAGTACTGCCCAGCCCGGCTGTTATGTAGCCACCAGATTACTTTCAAGACTTGCATGCTGCCGTCAGGCCGGGCCGAAGAAGCGTCGTTCTGAAACAGCTTGGGTAGGAAGGACTTGAGCACTTCTGCATCCGCATTGGCAAAGCCAGTGCGCTCAGCAAGCTGAGGGTTGATACTGCCGAAGGTGAGATAGACGCCGCGATCAACGCGGTGCTTCATGCCCATCTGATCCGACTGACGTTTCTCGCCGTCGCCTTCCAGGCTGGTGCTCTTTACGATCTGCGTGCTTTCGATGTCAATGCGCTCAATGCTGAAAGCAGACTGAATCGTGACTGGGCCTCTCACCGGGATCGACACGCCGTCGGAGTCCTGCTCGCTCGCCGCATCGGCATCTTCACCTTTGGCCTTTTTTCCCTTCCTGGCCTTGAACGGGAAAACCTGCCCGAAGGCCCGCACGTCGAACCATTCTGCGCAGGCGGCTTTGACAGCACCGTCTCTGCTTTTCATGACGTCCGGTGTGAGCACCTTTTCAGCGCGCGTGCGCAGGTTCTTGGCGTCATCGACACGACGTTCGTCCGATTGAACAAAAATCGCTTGCCCGGCTCGCGACGTTGCATCGAGCGCCTCAAACCGGTCGAGTAGGCGATCACGCGCCTTGCGCTTCAGACAAACATCCGTGACTTCACCGTGACCTGCGAAGTCGATGCGTGGACGGTTGCCGTTGAGCGGATCGCCATTCGGGTTTGCCTTTGAGACGCTGAAGATGACAGCGAAATCGATCTTGTTTTGCAGCGTGGTCATGTTTTGATTCCTACTTTACTCGTCGTCTGCGGGAGTGTTGCTGTCAGTGCCGGCGATTTCGACACGTGGTTTAATTGGCCGCAAAGCCTGGCGCTGGCAGTGGTAGCCGAGCAAAAATTCACCCGTCAGCGGGCTGTCATTCACGTAGTCCCCGGAGCTGAACTTGGCCATGGTGTCGTCGAGCAGTTGCTCACGCATATACAACAAGCCGCCACGCTGCGCCCGCAAACGCGACTTGTAGGGTGCAAGTGAAGTTTCAATGGTTCGCCAAGTAGAGAACGGTCGGTCTGCAAAGCGCTGCATCAATCGTGCTGCGCCGGTGTCGCGTTTTTCGTCGGTAACCGACAGGGCAAGGCGTTCAATATTTTCTGCAATGGCCAGCAAGCAGCCATACAGATAGTCGCGGGTGGTTCGATCCGGCTCCAATGCCATTTGGTAGTTCCTCTCTGTGTAATAACCCTTGAACAACGCGCAAGCGACGCCCAAGCACTTTTCCCATTCCCAACGCTCATTTGGCTTAAACGCCGTGCGGTTGCTGGCGCGGCGTGATGTCGCCAAAACAAGATCAAAAGGAATGACTTGTCCGTCCACGATGCAAGGCAGCATACGTTCAATGGTGGACTTAAGCAGCCTGTCATCCACCCGCCTGCCAAACGAGGATTCGACGATGTCCTTCGGTGACGGGGCACCAACGAATTGGCTCTCCCTGCCAAAGTTCTGATGCCACGCCACCTTCGTGTGCCACGCGCCGAGGCGCTCAAGAAATTCGGAGCTCTTTAGTTCACGGTAGTACGTGATGGCCATGCGGCCTTGCATGCCGCTGGTTGAATCGAGCCCCATGACAACGATATCGGCGCCCGGATCAAGCTTTGAGCCGTAGCCTGCCAACGATCGTTTCAGTCGAACCGCAAAGGTTTGCCCTGTGTCCGCCGATGTTGTCATGCTCGGAACGCCAATGATCTTCATAAGATGCAACGAGTCCATGAATGGGTCAGGTATTTCGTCTCCACCCACAGACCAACTGACAATGACTTGGTCTGCATGCCTATAGCCTTGACGAGCAATCAACCAACGCAAGGCATTGTGGGCTTTTTGAGTAACTTCGAACCCTACCGAGAGGGCTTCATCCGCGTCGTGAAAGCGGCCGCGAAAAGTGTAGCCATTGTTATCGTTTGACGAGAGCAACTTGGCTTTATCGGCAGCATTTCGCAACTTCGCAGGGTGCTGGCTGGCGACCAGTGATTCCAGCGACCCTGTCACTGCGCAGGTCGCCCGACGAGTCTGCAAACTGGCGTAGAAGCGCTCCCATGCCAGATGAAGTGACCGATCAGCCCAAGTGTCCGTTGCTGGCTCGCCGGGTGCAGCCTCCACGACCCAGCGGATCAGCGCATCGCCTTGGTCCTTGTTTTTCCGATCCCCATCTGACTTGGCCGTAAGCTGTTTGAAGATGGGTGGCTCTGGCCCTACCTCGTCCCAATTCGTCAGAAGGACGCCGTTTCGTGCAATCAGTAACTGCTGTTCCACCAAATCACGGACGACTGTCCCTTTCCTTACGTAGCCGAGCACCGCCTTCGCCTTTGGATGGGCGCTCGATGAATTACACCACTCTTCCAATTGCGTCAGATAGCTGGCGAAATAGCCATTCTTCTTGCCGCCGAATGCAGGGTAATCTTTTGCAACGTATTGCACCTTGTCGGCAAGCGGATGAGCCGCCTCGCCCATCGTGCGGTTCGCTGACTTCTCGGTTGCTGGCATGACCGTTTCCACTTTGGGAATAACCTGTGCACGCTTAAAGTTTCCCGCGCCATCCAACGTTATTTCAAGATGCGCCTGCTGACTTGTGTGACCAATTGGCATCAGCTTCGGCGCGCCGTCTGGCTCATTCCCAGCGCATCGCTCATAGGTTTCGAACAACTTGTGCAGCCAGCTCACAACACCCCCTCTATCTGTGTTTCTTCATCGGTGACGCTCAACTGGTTCTTTCCGATCCCAAACGGTTTGACATTCATAGGGCGAACGAATTTTCGTACCATAGAATCGGATTCAGGTCGATCAAACAGAATCTTGCCGTTCACCATCGTCGGCCGCCAGAACCGCGCGCTGAGCTTGCCGCTACCGGTTTCGTCTGGATAGTCGAAACCGTGGAACATCACGCCAAACGCAAGTTGACCGGCATCGTCGTATGCGCCCGAATCGCTGCCAAACTCGCACGCTTCGACATAACCCTGGCAATCTCGTGTTCCTAAAAAAATATCTTGACGACCGCCGCGATCAAGCATTCTTTTGGCAATGGCGTGGTGCTTGCCATCAATCTGATCAGTCCTCAGATCTGAGCGGTGATCGTTCCATTCGAAGTGCGCCCGGACTTGATACTCCACATCGGCCAGAAATGTATAAATAGCAAGCGCGTTCAGTGGTTCTTGTTTCTTGCCTTTTTCCCGCGCATCTGAATACACGCCACTAAGATTCAGTGGCTTAGTCCCCTTGGTCTGGGTGCGAATTCGCTTCATCACGCGCACTTCATCGATCACCCAAATTAAGCTGGGCTTCCAGTAGATCGACTTGGTGATGCCTTTCAATGCTTCGTAGGTGGGTACATGGTACGAACACTTTTCACCACCTATTTTGGTCAATGGATCTGTAAATAAGGCGTGGCGCGCCCATACCTTGAATTCGATGCGGTTGCGGTGGTTGTTAGGCATCCAAAAACTCCAATAGTGAAACGGGTTCGGTGGATAGTCCGAACTGAGGGCTGTAGTACCTTGAGTCCAAGCACAGGATACGGAGATTGCCTTCTTCTGCGACATGCAGTGCCCCCGCTGCTTGGAGCTTCGTCAAGATGTGCGGAAATACACTGACCGTATACTGCTGCGCTCGCTGGAGCAGACCAACGTCGGCGCCAAGTCTGAAGGCGGCGTGCAGATCAACGATGAGGAGCTTGCCTTTTTCACCGTAGGGGACAACCACACTTTGGGTTGGTGCGTCAATGGTCTCAAAGATTTTGGCCGCGGTCATGAAAGCCTGCCGAAGGAAAATATCAGGCATCGTCGCATGTTGTTTTCCATATTCTAAGGTGGACTGCTCATTTGCGCTTAGAATATTCAACAAACTGTCATCCCGACCCACTTGTTTTTCACCGACAGGATAGGCCATCATGTCCGCGCGCTTGAAAAAGAAGTAGTTGTAGTAGTCTTTCAATGCCTGCGGGCTGACTAGATTGTAGCCATACCGGGCAGGGTTGTTCTTGAAATCGTCCAGAACGCGCTTCGTCACTGCGCGACCGATCGCAATATCGATCAGTTTTTCCACCATTTCATCAGCGGGGTCCACCACATGTACGATGCCTGCCTCTGAGCGTCCGTTTCGATTGCAGCGCCCTGCAGCTTGGGCGATGGAATCAAGACCTGCAAGTGAGCGAATCACGGCGCCGAAATCGACATCGACGCCGGCTTCAATCAACTGCGTACTGACACACAACACTGGCAGACCCAGAGCTAGGCGGCCAATGATTGTGCTCCTGTCCGAGTTTTGCTTTCTGCCAAGTACGGCTTTCCGGTGTGCGGGACACATGTCGGTGCTGAGGTGGAATATGGTTTCAGCACTGTGCCCTTGCAAACAACGCCGGAATACTTGTTTGGCAGCGTCTTTGGTGTTGACAATCACTAGGCAACTGCCTGCGCGATCTAACTCACTCAACGCAAGCTCGGCGATTTCGTCGTAGGTCCATCCACCGGCTTTTCGTCCATCACGCACTTCAACTCGCTTCAACGCTTCAAACAGTTTCAGTACGTCGGGCATGAGCTCATGTCCGGGTTTCAAGCGGATCGCGCCTTTGTCCTTCGCCACTTCAGCCAGCAGCGGCTGGGTTGCGGTGCACAACAGCACAGTGGTTTTGCACTGCTCAGCAAGGAAATTGATGGCGTTGTTGAACAGGTGCACGCATTTGATGGGGAGTGTTTGGATTTCATCAAACACAAGCACGCTATTAGCCAATTGATGCATGCGGCGGGCACTTCTGGTGCCGCTGCCGAACAACGTTTCCATGAACTGCACCATCGTGGTGTAAACCACGGGCGCATCCCAGTTTTCGGTCAGCAGCTTTTCGTACCAAGTTTGTTGCTCGGGAATCAGGCTGGCGTGGTGCTCCAGAACAACTTTGGTCTTGTCTTGGGGTGCATCGTCGGGTTCCAATATTTCTCGGACATCACGGGCGTTCTGGTCAATGATCGACGTGAATGGAATTACGTAGATCACCCGGTCAAGGTTTTGTTGCTGCGCGTGGTGGAGTGCAAAGCGCAGGCTGGCCAACGTCTTACCACCGCCGGTCGGCACGGTCAGGGTATAGATGCCTCGACTACGCCCAGCTGCCGCGAGGCAATGGGCGGATATTTGGTTGCGCAGATTGTCGATGGGGTGACGTGGTTTAAACGCTTTCAGATGAGTTTCAAGGCGAATCAGCAAGGTAGGCCACGGAACGTAGGCCCCTAGTGGGCGAAAGCGGTGCGCACGTTTGTGCTCAAAATCGGCGCTGTCGATCCGGTCGGCATCAATCAAGCAACTGAAAAGCAATCGCACTGCCAATCCAAACTGCTGATGCGTGACGTTGACGGAGGCGCCCACGTTGTGCTGACCGATGCACGCAAGCAGCAAAACAAAGGGCGCACTCATGGCTGGGTTGCACAACAGTTCATCACAGCGTGCAATGAGCTTCTTGTCTGCGATTCTGAGAACCTCGTCCAGATGTGTTTTGTCGTGTGCTTTGATCATTCGGCGAGGAAAAATGGCCTGCCCGAAGTTGCCGGCGTCGCCGCCAATGCAGTCGATCAGGCCGGAGTGATGCGAGACGACGCATAACGCCAGAACCTGAGCGGCAATTCGTTCCTGCGGGCCTTTGCCGGCCAGCTTGCTCCAGATGTACTGGCCGCCGGCAGTTGAGTGATCGACCTTGCCCTTGAGGCCTTTGGCGTCGACATAGTCGTCCGCGTCAGCGTCAAGCAAGCCGACGGCAGAGCGCAGGTAGTCCTGAAACTCTTTGCTGTACTTGCCCAAATCATGTAGTGCACCGATAAGTTCACCCGCGTCGTGTAGCCCGATTTTTGCGGCAAATATCCGTGACAGTCTGGAAACGCCCTGCAGGTGATCCTCCAGCGATTGCTCTTTCTTGTCCGAAGAACGCCAATGCGCGATAGGTGCCTGACTTACCGAAGCTGCCACGTTTGCTACCTTTAGGTTCTGGATGCTTTGTTGGGTCATCCTCCCACCCTTGGGGCTCATGGCGTGAGCCCGGCCAGCCCCTTCACCAACTTTTCCCGCACCAAATCCCGCAACCCCTCCGGCCCCAGCACCTCCACGGCCGGCACATGGCGCAGGATGTCCATCACCAGCTCACGCGGGTCGGCATACGGCAGCGCCAGCACATAGCGC
>JAYWAV010000080.1:0-6817 GCA_043782015.1 Rhodoferax sp.
GTTGCAAAGCATCCATCAGCGGGCGCAGCGCGGAGGAGCCACCGGTCAAGTACACCGTGTCCACTGCAGTAAGCCCCGCCTTGCGCACGCAATCCTGGGCGCAGGCGATCACTTCCGCGATGGATGCATTCAGGCTTTGTGCCATCGTTGGTATATCAATGGCACTTTGCACGTCACCTCGGAGAAAGGTCAAATCAATAGCCGCTTTGTCCCCAGACATGGAGCATTCAATTTTGGCTGCCTCCACCTCTGCCAGCAGCCGATGGCCGTAGTGCATCTCCAGCACCTGCATCAGCCGTTGGTGCAGCGTCTGATCGGTGTAATCGGTCCACAGCCCTTTTGCAAAGTGCATGGCCTTTCGCGTAGTGGTCTGGTGAATCAGATGCCAGGTCGACAGGTCAAAGAACACACTGTTGGGTACGGGCCGTCTGCCCGCACCGATGTGGCGGTAGCCTAGATGCGGCATCACCACATCCAGGTCCAGCAAGCGGTCAAAGTCGGTACCACCGATGTGTACACCGGTGGTGGCGAGGATGTCGCTGCTGCGGTCGCGTATGCCGCTGCGCGCCGGGTGCAGGCGAATCACTGTGAAGTCACTGGTACCACCACCGATATCCACGACGAGCGTGCTGGTTTCCTTGGTTACGCGTTGCTCAAAGTCCAGCGCGGCAGCAATCGGCTCCATCTGGAAGTCGATGTGCGTAAAGCCAGCTGCACGGGCGGCCCTGCCAAGGGTTTCCTGCGCCAGCGCGTCGCGCGCGGCATCACCATCCACAAAGTGCACCGGGCGGCCCAGCATCGCATGGATTAGTGGCTGGCCCACCTGCAGTTCGCAGCGGCGCTTGAGCTCTTTCAGGAAGATCACCACGATGTCAAAGAACTGGATGGTGCGGTCGTTGACGGCGGTGTATTCGTCCATCAGGCGGCTGCCCAGCAGGCTTTTGAGCGAACGCAGCAGTCGACCTTCGCTGCCGCTCAGGTAGGCTTGCATCGCCTCGCGGCCATACAACAAAGTGGGCGGGTCTGCGCCGAAGAACACCGCAGTGGGCATCTCCGGGCGATTCGCATTCAGCGCCATGACTTGGAGGGCGCCATTGGCGTCTATGAGCGCTGCGGCCGAATTGGAAGTACCAAAGTCAATGCCCAGCACCAGCGGGCGCGCATCTACCTGCACGTTCACACTCCAAGGCCCAGATTTCGCCGCAGGGCCGCCCCAAGGAGAAATGCGACCCCCTCGGGGGGCAGGGAGCTACACATTGTGAGCGACCGTGGGGGCTAAAACCTGGGTCAAGAAATTGGATATGTCTGCAATCTCGCGCGGATGTACGCTGTGTTGCATGGGGTAGGTATGCCACTGCACGGGGTGGCCCAATGCGGCAAGGGCATTGCGCGACTCTTCACCACGCGGCAAAACGACGACCGGGTCCATGGTCCCGTGCGCCATGAAGATCGGGGTTTGCGCATTGGCTGTGTTGCGTTCGGCCGCAAAGCGGTCGGCCAGCGGCAAATAGCCCGACAGCGCCATGATGCCCGCCAGCCGCTGCGGCAAACGCAAGCCGGTATGCAGGGCCATTGCACAGCCTTGGCTGAAGCCTGCCAACACGATGCGTTCATGCGGAATGCCACGCGCAACTTCATTGGCAATCAGCGCCTGAATCGCCAGCTCGGACTTCTCAATGCCCGCGGCGTCCTGCCGGCTCACCAGATTGGCACCGAGGATGTCGTACCAGGCCGGCATCACATACCCGCCATTGATCGTCACCGGCATGCTGGGCGCATGCGGAAATACAAAGCGTATGGGCGGACAGCTGGACACATCCAGCTGCGGCACGATGGCCGCAAAGTCATTGCCGTCGGCGCCCAAGCCGTGCAGCCAGATGACGGCAGCGGTGGGGTTGGGAGCGGATTCGAGTTCGATGCGGGGGAGTAGGGCAGTCATAGATATTGGAGGTCAGGGTTATTTATTCGGCAACCACCCCAGCCCATGCGCATGCAGGCTCTGCACATACAGTCGGTCCTTGGTCTCAGTGATCGCCGTGGTTTCCGGGTAGGCACCCGTCGGGTCTTGCAGATCGGCAACGATCTTGCCGTCTTCGGTAAATGCGATCACATGCCCGTAGGACTTGGGCACCGGCCAGAACATGCGCGGCAGGCGCAAAGTTAACGAACGCAACCAGGGCTTGTCGCTCAGGTTGTCGGCAACCGGGTTGCGCGGTTTGGCAAAGCCCAGCCAGATTTTTCCGTTCAGGCCACGCATCAAGTTGTCCGGGTAGCCCGGCAGGTTGTCCATGAACACTTGGGCTTGTTTGTGTTCCTGATGAGCGCTCAGGTCGAGATCTTTGGCGTCCACTGCGATCCTCCAGACGCGGTAGCGGCCCGTTTCGTTGATGAACAGGCTTTGCTCATCCTGACTCAGCGCGACGCCATTGGCAAAACTCAGGCCCCTGGCAACGATACGGGTGGTCTTGGTGGCGGGATCGAACTCCAGTATGCGGCCTGTTGCCGCCTGTTCGATGATGTCGAGAATGCTGGCCTCAAAAGTGCCGCCCCAGTCTTTGGGCGCGAAGCGGGTGGAGGCATCGCTCAAATACATTTTCCCGTTCTTGGCAACGACGACTGCATCGGCGTAGCGGATGGGATCGCCATTGACGTTGTCGGTCAGTACGGTGATCTTCGCGTCTGTCGCGATGGAGATCAGTCCTTTGACCGCGTCGGCGGCGACCATATTGCCATTGGAGTCAAAGTCAAAACCCAGCACACGCCCACCCGTGTTGGCAAAGACATGCTGGTCTGAGCCATCTGCGTTCATGCGCAGGATATTGCCGCTGGCGACGGTGGTGTACAGCTTGCCGTCCGAGCCAAACGCAATGTGCTCCGGGCCTACTTCGCCGTTCAGGGCAATGATTTGCAGGTTGGCCAGTTTGGTATTGACCGCATGAACACCCACATAGCCTGGCTGCGCAGGCACAGGTAGGGACACCGGCTGAATCGGCACCGGCCACAGCAACAGGTAAGCGACCAGCGCTACCAAGAGCCCGCCTACTATTTTGAAAGTTGTTTTCATGGTTGTTCTGTCCTTTTTTGTCTTCAGGTGATCAAGGCTTGCGCAAACTCCCGTGCATTGAAAGTTTCCAGTTCGTCGAGTTTCTCACCCACGCCGATGAAGTACACGGGAATGGGCCGCTCGCGAGCGATGGCGGCAACCACGCCGCCTTTGGCCGTACCGTCCAGCTTGGTGATGATCAGGCCGGTCAGGCCCAGCGCGTCGTCAAATGCGCGCACTTGGGACAGCGCGTTCTGGCCGGTATTGCCGTCAATGACCAGCAAGACCTCGTGCGGCGCAGTGGCATCGGCTTTCTGAATCACGCGTTTGATTTTCTTCAGCTCTTCCATCAAATGCAGCTGCGTGGGCAGGCGCCCGGCGGTATCGACCAACACCACATCCTTGCCGCGCGCCTTGCCTGCGCTCACCGCATCAAAACTCACGGCGGCTGGGTCAGCGCCGTCCTGGCTGATGATTTCTACGGTGTTGCGGTCGGCCCAAACCGTCAGCTGCTCACGCGCTGCCGCTCGGAAGGTGTCGGCCGCCGCCAGCAGCACGCTGGCGCCACTGTCGCCCAAATGCCGGGTCAGCTTGCCAATCGAGGTGGTTTTGCCTGCGCCATTGACACCGGCCACCATGATCACGGTCGGCGTGTGTGCGCCGATCATCAATGGTTTTTCCAGTGGCTTGAGCAGCTCGGTCAGCGTAGCAACCAGAATATTCTTCAGCGCCACCGGGTGGGTGACACCGCTTTCTTTGACCCGTTTACGCAATTCGGTAAGCAAGTATTCCGTTGCAGCTACACCCGCGTCAGACATCAGCAGCGCACCTTCCAGGTCTTCGTACAGCGCTTCGTCAATCTGCGTACCGGTAAAGACCGAGGAAATACCGGATGCTGTTTTGCCCAGTCCGGTCTTGAGCTTGTCTATCCACTTTTGCCGTTCGGGAGGTGTTGCTCCGGGTAGCGGTACCTCGATGGGGGTGACCAGCGCACTGCCAATCAGCGAGCCGCTCGCAGGCAATGTGGGCACTTCTGGAGCAGGGCTGGCTACCGGGGCGGCAGTCGGGGGAGTTTTTTTCTTGAAGAAGCTGAACATGTGCGGGGTTCTGGGAATTCACCATTCTATGAAACGGCTGCTCGTTCATCTTTTTGCTGCGGGCATCCTCGTGTGCTGGCCTTGCGGTAAGCTGCTTCCATGACGACCAACACCACCAAACCGGCGAAAACCTCGGCAAAGCCCTCGCACCATGCGGGCCGCAATCAAGGCACCCCATCCCACGAAATCCGCATCATCGGCGGCCAATGGAAGCGCACCAAACTGAAGGTGGCCGACAGGCCCGGCCTGCGCCCCACGCCAGACCGCGTGCGCGAAACCCTGTTCAACTGGCTGGGCCAGGATCTGACCGGTTGGCAATGTCTGGACGCCTTTGCGGGCACTGGAGCTTTGGGGCTGGAGGCGGCTTCGCGTGGCGCCAAACAGGTGACTTTGGTGGAGCAGGACGCGGCACTGATTGCACAACTCTACAAGGCGTTGCAGCAATTGAAAGCCAATGGCGTTCAGGTGGTGCGTGGCGACGGAGTGGCGGCACTCCGACAGGCAGCCCCTGCCAGCCTGCATCTGATTTTTCTGGATCCACCGTTTGATACGCCCCTGTATGAGCCTGCACTGGCGGTATGCGGCCACGCATTGGCCAGCCAGGGCTTTGTGTACCTGGAAGCACCGGTGAAATGGACCGATGAACAGCTGGCACCGATGGGGCTGGCGGTCTACCGGCATCTGAAGGCCGGCGCGGTGCATGCCCACCTGCTGCAAGCTGCATAATCCGCAAAATTGAGAGCCACCCATGTCCTCCAACGTCATCGCCGTTTTTCCTGGTACTTTTGATCCCATCACGCTGGGCCACCAAGACTTGATCCGTAGGTCGGCACAAATGTTCGGTACTGTCATCGTTGCGGTTGCCATGGCCCATCACAAAAAGACCATGTTTACGCTAGACGAACGGCTGGCGATGGCGGCTGAAATCCTGCAGCCACTGGCCAATGTGCAAGTGCAATCGTTTACCGGGCTGGTGCGCGATTTTGCAGTGGCACGAGACGCGACCGTGATGGTGCGTGGCGTGCGCTCGGTGACCGACTTCGATTACGAGGCGCAACTAGCCGGTATGAACCGCGCTCTGGCGGCGCAGGTGGACACGATCTTTCTGACGCCAGATTCGAAGTTTCAGTTTATTTCCAGCACGTTAGTGCGGGAGATCGCTACTTTGAAGGGTGATGTGGCGCAGTTCGTGGCGTCTTCTGTGCATGCGCGTTTGCTGGCGAAACTTGCCGCGTAGACATCACTGCAATTTCCCGCCGGGTCGCCCCAAGGCAAATTAGCCCCCTTGGGGGGCAGCGACCCGCTTTAGCGGCGGAGCGTGGGGGTCATATTTTCGGCCAGTCCCGTTGCGGATCACGCAGCTTCTCAAACGCGCGGCTCAAATGCAGCACCCCCAGATCATCAAAGCGACGCCCCGCAATTTGCAGACCGATCGGCAAGCCATCCGACGTGTACCCGCAATTGATACTGGCCGCGGGTTGCTCTGACATATTGAACGGCACCGTAAACGCAATGTGCTCCAGCGGGCGCATCGGGTCGTTGGTGGGGGAGGGCAGCTCGGCGGCAAATGCGGCGATGGGTGCAGTCGGGGAAATCACAAAGTCGAACGGCTGGCAAGCGGCCGCCGTAGCCACGCGGGTGGCGTGGAACTGGCTCATCGCAACAAAGGCGGCAGTGCCGGGCATGTCCTTCACGCTATCCGCCCAATTGCGGATGTAGGGCAGTACCTTGCCGCGTTGCGACTCGGGCAGTGCCGCCAGGTCCAGATGCGAGCGCATGCGCCAGGCGTGGTCCATGCCGTCCAGCATCTGGCGTGTCAGAAAAGGCTGCATGGGCTCCACGATCGCGCCAGCGGCTTCCATTAGCGCCGCAGCGCGCAGAACAGCTTCATGGATTTGAGGATCAACCAATAAGCCACAGCCTGCATCAATCAATAATCCTATGCGAAGGCCACGCAGCATGTCGGGGTCGGCATCCCAGTCGTCCCAGGCGATGGATTGTTCTGGCAGGCTCATGCAGTCACGTGCGTCCGGTTGGCTTAGCACTTGCATCATGAGAGCAGAGTCGGCGACCGTGCGTGTCATCGGGCCCGCTGCGCGGCCGGTGTAGGGTGGGTCGATAGGAATACGACCCAAACTGGGCTTGAGGCTATAGATACCGCACCAGCCCGCTGGCAGACGCAGCGAGCCACCAATGTCGGTGCCAATATGCAATGGCCCGTACCCCGCTGCAGCCGCAGCTGCAGCGCCTGCGCTGGAGCCGCCGGGTGTCTTGCGCAGATCCCACGGGTTGCGCGCCGTGGGGTGAAAGGTGGATACGCCGGAGGACAACATACCGTAGTCGGGCATCGTGGTTTTGCAGACCATCACCACACCTGCCTCGCGCAGGCGGGCTGCGGGCGGCGCATCGGCACTGGCGGGTATCTCCTGCGTAGCCAACGTGCCCAAGGGCGTCGGGTCGCCACGCGTGGCGATGTTTTCCTTGATCGTGACCGGCACACCATCCAGCAGTCCGCAGGGTTCACCACGGAGCCAGCGTGACTCCGACGCGCGGGCCTGTATCAGCGCCTTTTCGGGTTGAAACAGGTAGCTGGCGCACAGGTGCGGGTCGCAGACCTCGATGTGCGCCAGGACCGCCTGCGCGACTTCCACGGGCGACAGGCTTTTGCTGCGATAGG
>JAYWAV010000081.1:0-6814 GCA_043782015.1 Rhodoferax sp.
GCCAAACTTGGCGAGTCGTATGGCCGCGAACTGGACATGCTGGCCGCCACTGGCGAGCAGGTCTCCAGTGCCTTGTTGGCGATTGCGCTGCAGGCTGAAGGTCTGGAGTCAGTGAGCTACGCTGGCTGGCAAGTCCCTATCCGTACCAACAGCGCCTATACCAAAGCCCGCATCGAATCGATTGATGACGTTAAGGTGCGTGCCGATCTGGACGCAGGCCGTGTGGTGATCGTTACCGGCTTTCAGGGGCTGGATGAGCTGGGCAATATCACTACGCTGGGCCGCGGTGGTTCGGACACCTCTGCGGTTGCCGTGGCAGCAGCGATGAAGGCGGCCGAATGCCTGATCTACACCGATGTGGATGGTGTCTACACCACCGACCCGCGCGTCGTACCCGAAGCACGCAGACTCAAGACAGTGAGCTTTGAAGAAATGCTCGAAATGGCATCGATGGGTTCCAAGGTTTTGCAAATCCGTTCGGTGGAATTTGCCGGCAAATACAAGGTTCCACTGCGCGTTCTCAGCAGCTTCACGCCGTGGGATATCGACATCCAGGAAGAGGCCAGCTCCGGCACCCTGATTACTTTTGAGGAAGATGAACACATGGAACAAGCTATTGTTTCCGGCATCGCATTCACCCGCGATGAAGCCAAAATTTCGGTGCTGGGCGTGCCCGACACCCCCGGTATCGCGTACCAGATACTGGGCGTTGTGGCCGATGCCAATATCGACGTGGACGTGATCATCCAGAACGTCTCCAAAGAAGGCAAAACCGACTTCAGCTTTACCGTCAACCGGGGCGACTACGCCAGGACAGTCGACCTGATCAAGGAAAAAGTACTGCCCAATCTGGGCGCGCAGGAAGTGATCGGCGACACCAAGATCTGCAAGGTCTCTATCGTCGGTATCGGCATGCGCAGCCATGTGGGCGTTGCCAGCCGCATGTTCCGTGTGCTGTCTGAAGAAGGCATCAACATCCAGATGATTTCCACGTCTGAAATCAAGACATCGGTCGTGATTGATGAGAAGTACATGGAACTCGCCGTGCGCGCACTGCACAAGGCGTTTGATCTCGACCAGCCTGCGGCCTAAAAACACCCCAGAGTCGTGCGATAATATCCCTTGACCTTTAGGAGACGTGACCGAGTGGCCGAAGGTGCTCCCCTGCTAAGGGAGTATGGGGCTTAAAACCTCATCGAGGGTTCGAATCCCTCCGTCTCCGCCAAACCCTAAAGCCCCGAGCGCACTTGTGCTTCGGGGCTTTTTCATTGGCGATCGCTTTGGCCTTAGTCTATGGACGCACTCCACCGATCGCCCCAGTCCTTTTCCAGTGAACGCCGGTCCCGCTTGGTCGGACGGCCTTGTGTCAGGCTCAGCGCAGGGTCAGGGCTTAGCCGGTTTTGCTCGGCTATTTTCTGCCGTTTGGTCACGCTGTCTGCCGTCTCTTTATAGAGCTGTTGCGCGACCGGCGCTGAGCCACGGGTCGCACTGATGCCTTTGACGACAACGGTGCGCGGAACCTTGGCCTGTATCACTTTCAAAACGTCACCCACGTGAACTTCGCGTGAGGGTTTTACATCCTGCTCGCCTATTTGCACCCAACCGCGCTGAATTGCATCGGTAGCGACGGAGCGAGTTTTGTAAAAGCGCGCAGCCCAGAGCCATTTGTCGATGCGCGTACTTTCCATGGCGTTGTGTTGACAGGTATTGGGTTTACGTTAGCAAATGCGGGTTTCCCCTAGGGGCAAGAGCCGCCGATTTACCGGCAGGCAGCGCATCATAGGATGGTTTCAATGCGAGGAGTCAGTCATGCGTCGCGATCAGTTTCTGAAGTCTTTGGCCGCGCTGGCCGCCACCGGCAGTGCTCCCTTTACAGCCCATGCAGCTACCAATCTGAAAATCATGATCCCCGCCAATCCGGGTGGCGGCTGGGATACCACCAGCCGTGCTTTGGGCAAGGCGCTGCTGGACTCCCGCGCAGCGGACACGGTGCAGTACGACAACAAGGGCGGCGCTGCTGGGGTGATTGGTCTTGCGCAGTTTGTCAATGCCAACAAGGGCGATGGCAACGCACTGATGATGATGGGCGCCGTGATGTTGGGTGGCATCATCACCGGCAAGCCGCAGGTGTCGCTGGACAAGGCCACTCCCATTGCGCGTTTGACCAGCGAGTACAACGTATTTGTGGTGCCGGCTGACTCTCCGCTCAAGACCATGAAAGATGTGGTTGCGCAAATGCAAAAGGACCCAGGCAGCGTGAAGTGGGGCGGCGGCTCGCGCGGTTCCACCGAGCACATCTGCGCCTCCATGCTGGCGGGGAAGGTCGGCGTAGACCCCAAGAAAGTGAACTACGTGGCCTTTCGTGGCGGCGGCGAAGCGACAGCGGCCATTTTGGGCGGTAATGTCACCGTGGGTGGCAGTGGCTACAGCGAGTTTTCCGAGTACATCACCGCTGGAAAAATGCGTCCGATTGGAGTGACTTCCGAGAAGCGGCTGCCGGGCCTGAACATCCCCACGCTCAAAGAACTGGGCTATGACGTGGTGCTGGGCAACTGGCGCGGTGTTTACGGAGCGGCCGAGATTACTGTGGCGCAACGTACGGCATTGACCGAGCTGGTGCAAAAGGCGGTGCAGTCCAAATCCTGGGCAGAGTCACTGGAGAAAAACAACTGGACGCCAGCCCTGCTGACCGGCAAGGCGTTTGATGATTTCGTTGACAACCAATTCGCCAGCCTGCGCGGCATCATGCATATGTCGGGCATGGTGTGATGTCGCAGACCAGAAACCAAAGGCGCCAAATGGCCGTTGGCGCGGGCGTCGTGCTGTTGGCCCTGGGCCTGGGCTGGGGCGCGATGGACATTCCGGCGGATGCCGGCTATGCCGGTGTCGGTCCGAACTTTTTGCCCTGGGTGGTAGCAATCGCCCTGTTGCTGTGTGGCATTACTTTGCTGGTGGAAGCCAGCCGTGGCGGCTTCAAGAATATGGAGGAGCAACCAAGCGACCAAGCGCCTTTTTGGCCGGGCTTTTTGTGGATGTCGGCCGGTTTGCTGCTTAACGCAGCCTTGATCACCACCATTGGCTTTGTGTTCAGTTGTACGGTCTGTTTTGTATTGGCGGCGCGCGGTTTGCGCAGTTCACAGGGGCAAACTTCGGGTGGCATGCGCGCCTGGGTGTTGGACGGCCTTATCGGTCTCTTGATCGCCGCACCGGTGTACTGGATGTTCACCAAATTCCTGGCCATTAACCTGCCTGGGCTGACTGCGAGCGGCTGGCTGTGATGGATATCTGGAACCAGCTGCTTCAGGGTTTTGCCACCGCAGGCACGCCAGTCAATTTGTTGTGGGCATTTGTCGGTTGTGCTCTGGGCACTGCGGTCGGTGTGCTGCCGGGCATCGGGCCCGCCACGGCTGTTGCCATGCTCCTGCCCATTACCGCCAAGGTCGACGCTACAGCCTCCATGATTTTCTTTGCCGGTATTTATTACGGTGCGATGTACGGCGGCTCCACCACCTCCATCTTGCTGAACACCCCAGGCGAAACCGCCAGCATGGTCACGGCGATGGAGGGCAACAAGATGGCAAAGAGCGGCCGCGCAGGGGCCGCTTTGGCCACTTCGGCGATCGGCTCATTTGTGGCCGGCACGATTGCCACCGTGTTTGTGACGCTGTTCGCGCCCATCGTCGCCGAGTACGCGGTCAAGCTGGGCCCGCCCGAATACTTCTGCCTGATGCTGCTGGCCTTTACCACCGTCAGCGCCGTGCTGGGGCAAAGTACGCTGCGCGGTCTGACGGCACTGTTCATTGGGTTGGCCGCTGGCCTGATTGGCATGGACCAGATCACCGGCCAAGCGCGCTACACCGGCAATGTGCCCGAGCTGATCGATGGCGTGGAAATTGTCCTGGTGGCAGTGGGCCTGTTTGCGATTGCCGAGGCGCTGCACGCCGTGCTGTTCGAAGGCAAGGTGGTGGAGTCGGAAAACAGGATGAGTCGCGTGAGCATGACCAAGAGCGACTGGCGCCGCTCCATCCCGGCCTGGCTGCGCGGTACGCTGATCGGCACGCCGTTTGGCTGCATCCCCGCGGGAGGCACCGAGATACCGACATTCCTGAGCTATGCCGCCGAGAAGAAACTCGCCAAGGGCAAGAACCTCGCGGAGTTCGGCAACCAGGGCGCTATTGAAGGTGTGGCGGGTCCGGAGGCTGCCAACAATGCGACAGTAACGGCCGCGTTGATTCCGCTGCTGACGCTGGGTATCCCCGTCTCCAACACGACGGCAATATTGCTGGGTGCATTCCAGAACTACGGCATCCAGCCGGGGCCTCAACTGTTTACCAGTTCTGCGGCGCTGGTGTGGGCCTTGATCGCTTCGCTGTACATCGGCAACGTGATGTTGCTGGTGTTGAACCTGCCGCTGGTGGGCCTGTGGGTCAAGCTGTTGAAAGTTCCCAAGCCGCAGTTGTACGCGGGCATTCTGATCTTCGCCACGGTAGGTGCCTATGGCATGCGTCAGAGCGCTTTTGATCTGTTTCTGCTGTACGGCATTGGCGTGCTGGGGCTGGTGATGCGGCGCTTCAGTTTCCCTTCTGCCCCCGTCGTCGTCGGCATGATCCTCGGCCCCTTGGCGGAAGCCCAGTTGCGCAACGCGATATCGATTGGCGAGGGCAGCCCCATGATCTTCCTGCAACGGCCCATGTCTTTGGCACTGCTGTTCGCCGTTGTCGCTGTACTGGTGGTACCGCGTGTGCTCAATCGCCTTCGCGCGAAGTAACATGCCGCATGGATAAAACGGACGTACTTCCCCGCGACGCACAAAGCATTCTGGAGCTGGCCGCCCGCTCCATGTTTGACCTGTTTGCCACCGCCAGCGAAGGCATGATGCTGGTGGACCGTAGCGCGCGTGTGGTCTGGATCAACGAGCAATACAAACGCTTTTTGCCTGCACTTGGCTTTGAGCGGGAAGAGGACTTTGTCGGCCATCCGGTCTCGCAGGTGGTGCAAAACACGCAAATGCACCAGGTGCTGGAAACCGGGCGTCCGATCCTGATCGACCTCCTGACCAACCGGGCGGGCACCTTCGTGGTCAGCCGCATTCCATTGCGTGATGCGGCGGGCAGTGTCATCGGTGCCCTGGGTATCGTGTTGTTTGACCATCCGGAAACCACCTTGCAGCCGCTGATTGAAAAGTTTGCCTTGCTGCAGCGCGATCTGGATGATGCGCGCCGGGAACTCGCAACGCAGCGCAAGCAGTCGCCGGGACAGTGGCAATCCAAGCACACCTTCGCCAGCTTCATTGGATTGAGCCCGGCTGCGGTGGAGGTCAAGCGCCAGGCGCGCCGCGCGGCATTTTCCTCCAGCCCAGTGCTGCTGCTGGGCGAGACTGGTACCGGTAAGGAATTATTGGCCCACGCGATACATGCGGCCTCCAAGCGTGCACAAGGTCCCTTTGTTGGCGTCAACATTGCGGCAGTTCCCGACACGCTGCTGGAGTCTGAGTTCTTCGGCTTTGCGCCTGGTGCGTTCACAGGCGCTGACAAACGAGGGCGAGAGGGCAAGTTTCAACTGGCCCACGGTGGCACGTTGTTCCTTGATGAAATTGGCGACATGCCAATTGCAACCCAAGCCAAACTGCTGCGCGCCTTGCAAGAAGGCGAAATCGAACCACTGGGTTCCAACAAGTTGATCCCGATTGACGTGCGCGTGATTGCCGCTACTTCGCGCGACTTGACACGGCTGGTGCGCGAAGGCAGTTTCCGCGAAGACCTCTTCTATCGCCTCAACGTGCTGCCTATCCGCGTGCCAGCCTTGCGCGAGCGCAAGGGGGATATCCCGGCCTTGCTGGAAGTGCTGAGCGAGGAGGTAGCACTGCGCAGTGGCATGCCGATGCCGGAGATGACACCACAGGCTTTGTCCCTATTGCAGGCGCAGCCTTGGCGCGGCAATATCCGGGAGCTGCGCAATGTACTGGAGCAAGCGGCCATGCGCTGCGATGGGCAATTAATCGATGTCGCAGAGGTGGAGGAGGTGCTGCGTGAGTCGGGTGTGCAACCCATGGCGGCCGACGCGCCGCCGGTTCTGCCGATTGCGCCCGCCGCGGACGCAGACCTTTTGCGTCCCCTTGCGGAGCAAGTGTCAGCGCTGGAGCTGCGTGCCATTGAGGCTGCCTTAAGCGCCCATGGGGGCAACAAAGCAGTAGTTGCAAAGCGCCTGGGTATCTCCCGTGCTACGCTTTACGGCAGGTTAAAGTTGTCTGAAAAAAATACAATTTGTCTGTGATTTAGGCAAAATAGTGTTCAAAATAAATACAAATTAGAGACTTGGATAAAGAATAGTAAAAAAAGTTCAATGAAATCAAGCCACTTCGTAGTGGCATGGAATGTGCTGTTTACCAACGCGTTTTTATAACAACAGGAGACAGGTATGCAATTTTCCCGCTGGGCCATTTCGGCCGTTCGAACATCTCTGGCGCTGACCGTCTTGGCCACCAGCATGGCCAGTGGCCTGGCCATGGCGCAGTCCAAGGAAATCAAGATCGCGCACGTTTACAGCAAGACTGGGCCGCTGGAGGCTTACGGCAAGCAAACCCAGACCGGTTTGATGATGGGCTTGGACTATGCGACCGGCGGCACCATGATGGTCGCCGGTAAGAAGATTGTCGTGATTGAAAAAGACGACCAGGGCAAGCCCGATCTGGGCAAGAGTCTGTTGGCTGCTGCCTATGGCGATGACAAGGTCGATCTGGCCGTTGGCCCCAGCTCTTCTGGCGTTGCGCTGGCGATGTTGCCTATCGCAGAAGAGTACAAAAAGATTTTGCTGG
>JAYWAV010000082.1:0-6804 GCA_043782015.1 Rhodoferax sp.
AGCAAGAAATCGGGCTGCAATTCTTTGGCGACTTCAAGTGCACCCATGGGGTTGCTGACGCATTTAATACCGCCAGACTCAAAGCCATAGCCCGTCAACAATTGCTGCACGAAGGTATGAAGGCTGGGGCTTGCGTCAACGATCAAAAAGCGAATGACAGACATTGATGCGGGTGATCGATAAGACGGAACAAATAAGCTACGGGATTACCCCAAGTATATGGAGAGATACAACGGTGGCAGGATGGCACACCTTAACCTGAGCTATTTTTATGTCTTCTGTCCCCAGCGCGTCAACTGCGAGCGCGACACCCGGCCCGGTCTGGGCGCGCACCATGCGCAGGTTCAGCGATTACGTATCGCAGGACTTTCTGGGCGGCCCCCGGCCCTGGAAGTTCGCCTGGGTGATCAATTTCCAGAAGACCGGCACCTTTGTATTTCTGGGTTTGCTGATGTGGCTGTACCAGAACAACTCACCCGCCGTGTGGGTCTATCTGGCGCTGCACGGCAGCTATGGCCTGGTGTGGTTCCTCAAGGACATTGCCTTCCCCGATCCGAATTGGCAAAAGCGCATCACGATAGGTGGCGGTATCAACGCCTTTCTGTTTGTGCTGGGGCCGTACTGGCTATTTGGCTGGCTACTGATCTCCGGCACGTCCAAACCAACTTACCCATTGCCGGACTTCGCGTGGTTTTGCCTGTGCATCAGCCTGTGCATGCTGGGCAGCGTGCTGATGATTGCCGCCGACGCGCAAAAATACTTCACGCTGCGCGTCAAACGTGGGTTGATCACCGACGGCGTGCACCGCTATATCCGCCACCCCAATTACCTGGGCGAGATGATGATTTACGGCAGCTTTGCGCTGATGGCCTGGCATTGGCTGCCGGTGCTGGTGCTGGCCTGGGTATGGCTTGGCTTGTTTGCGGTCAATATGGTGCTCAAAGAAGCCAGCATGTCGCGCTACCCGGAGTGGGCGGCGTACAAGAAGCGCAGTTGGTGGTTGGTGCCGTTCATTTTGTAGCCGGCGAAAACCCCAGTGCTGCAAGGGCGCGGGGCCTCTGATAGGCTCCCGACCATGAAACCTCATTTGAAAATTGATATCGTTTCCGACGTGGTGTGCCCCTGGTGCGCCATCGGTCTGGAAGGCGTGCAACAAGCTCTGGCGCAACTGGGCGATGCCGTCACCGCAGAACTGCATTTCAAACCTTTTGAGCTGAACCCGCAGATGGGTCCGGAAGGGCAGGACATTACCGAACATCTGGTGGAGAAATACGGATCCACGCCCGGGCAGATGGACGAAGCACGCGAAGGCATACGTGCGCGCGGCGCCGCTTTGGGCTTCACTTTCAATATGCAACGCCGTGGTCGCATCTACAACACGTTTGACGCGCACCGACTGTTGCACTGGGCGGCGGAAGTGGATGCCAGCGGCAAACAACAGATTGCGTTAAAGCAGGCCTTGCTAAAGGCCTATTTCACCGATGGCGAGAACCCGTCGGATGCCGTGACGCTGGTGCGTATTGCTCAAAGCGCGGGGCTGGATGCAACGCTGGCGCGGGAAGTACTCAGCAGCGGCCGCTATGCCGACGCGGTACGCGCAGAAGAGCAGTTCTATTTGCAGCAGGGCATTCACTCGGTGCCAGCGGTCATCATCAATGACCGGCACCTGATTTCTGGTGGCCAGCCACCTGAAGCGTTTGCACAGGCGTTTCGGCAGATTGCGGCTGCCTGACATTGCCGTGTAGCAACCGCTGTCAATCAGTCTGCTGCCGCACAGACGGGCAACCGGAGCCTGGTCAAGACTCTTGGATCTGAAACCCCTCTCCAAGGATTGGCAATGAAAGAAAATCTGTCCCAGCGTGCCCGCTGTGCCTGTGCCTGCTGAGCAAAGGCTCGCAGCGGAGCCATCGAAACAATCAGCTCAGCCACCGCTTCCTGCCCCACCGGCAGACGCCCCGGGTGCGTCCAAAGAGCGCCTGGCACTGCGTCGGCGCAAATGGCTGAAGCTTGGTTCTGCGGCTTTGGTGGTGCTGGCGCTGGCGGCCTATTTGCTGCGAAACGCGGTACTGGGTACACCCACCCCGGTGTATGCAGCAACCAGCGGTGAGTTGGTGCAAACCGTGGTGGCCAGTGGCCGCGTGATTCCCTCGCAGCGAATTACCGTGGCCTTGCAAGGCACTGGCCGCGTGCTTCGCGTCGCGGTGACAGAGGGCCAAACTGTTGAGTATGGGCAACTGCTCATCGAACTGGACAACAGCGATGCCCACGCGAGTTTGGCCCAAGCCAGTGCAGCGGTAGCACAAGCGCAGGCCCGCGTGCGGCAGCTGCGGGAGCTGGGCCAGCCGCAGGCAACGCAAGCATTGGCGCAAGCGCAAGCCACCGCCACGCAGGCGGAGAAAGCGCTCACGCGCAACCGCGACCTGGTGGCGCGGGGCTTTATCAGCCAGGCAGCGCTGGACGAGGCGCAGCGCGCGCTGGATGTTGCCAAAGCCCAAGTGGTCAGCGCCGAGGCACTGGCCAAAAGCAACACATCCGGTGGCAGCGATGCGGCGCTAGCCCAGGCGGCGCTGGCGCAGGCGGTGGCAGGCCAGCAGCTGGCCAACGCCAAGCTGGCGCAGGGCCGGGTGCTGGCCCCCAGTAGCGGCGTGCTCATTTCGCGCGATGTCGAAGCGGGCGACATCGTGCAACCTGGCAAGGCGTTGATGGTGCTGGCGGCCCGTGGACAGACCCAGGTACTGGTTCAAATCGACGAAAAGAATCTGTCCAAAATTGCGCTGGGCCAATCGGCACTTGGCTCGGCAGATGCGTTTGCAGACCAGCGCTTTGCGACGGTGGTGTCCTATATCAACCCCGGTGTGGATGCGGCACGCGGCTCGGTGGAAGTGAAGCTCAAAGTGATGGAGCCCCCGGCCTATTTGCGCCAGGACATGACGGTGTCGGTTGACATTGAAACAGCCCGGCGCACTGCCGCGGTGGTGATTGCCACCACCACGCTGGAAGATGCCGCCACCGACAAGCCATGGGTGCTGGTGGTGCGGGACAAACATGCCGTCAAACAGTTTGTCACTCTGGGATTGCGCGGTGACACGCGGGTGGAAGTGCTCAGTGGCATCGCGGCGGGAGAGGGCGTCATCCCCAAGTCAAAACTCGGTGTCAGAGCCGGTCAGCGGGTTCGCGCCCAGGTGCAGGATGTGCCCCCGCCCGCACGTGAACATGCAGCTGGCAAAAACCCAATGGCCCAATGAGCCCTGGACCGTGAACACATTGCTTCCATTTGAGTGGCTACTGGCCACGCGGTTTTTGCGTGAGGGTTTGCTGCAAACGCTTTTCATCATTGCCGGTGTAGCGCTGGGCGTCTCGGTGATTGTGTTTATGTCCGCGTTGCTGACCGGTCTGCAGGCGAGCATTTTCAAGACCTTGCTGGACTACCAAGCACAAATCGTGATCAAGCCTCCAGACCAGGCGCCGCGCATCCTGCGCCTGGAGCCAGGGACGGAAATTGCTGCACTGGTGCAACCGAGTGCCCAACGCGAGCGATCGCTCGATCAGTGGCAAAAAGTACGCGATACGACCCTGGCCACGCCAGGGGTGCTGGTTGTCACGCCTGTGATTGAAGGCGCGGCGTTTGTCGTCCGCGGCGACGCGAATATCGGTGTGGGCGTGCGCGGTATCGAGCCCGAAAGCTATTTGCGCTTGATTGCGCTCAAAGAGAAGCTCATTGCGGGCAACGCCGACCTGACCGGTACCGATGTGTTGATCGGCAGCGACTTGGCCAAAGACGCGGGCCTGACGGTGGGTGACAAGCTGACCTTGAAGGCTGCCTTGGGGTCGCCTGTCGTGCTGTTTGTGTCGGGCATTTTTGACTTTGGCAACCAGGGTCAGAACAAGGGAAGCGTGTATGTGGCGTTGCGCACGGCGCAAAGCCTGCTGGCTTTGCCGGGCAGCGTCACCCGCTTGTGGGTCAAGGTCGCAGCACCGTTTGAGGCGGAAACCACCGCGCAGCAAATTGCAGCGCAGCCGGGCATCCTGGTGGAAAGCTGGATTGAGACCAATGCTGATTTTTTCAAGGCGCTGCAGGGCCAGACCCTGAGTTTCTTCATCATCCGCCTGTTTGTGGGCCTGACGGCAGCGTTGGGCATTGCCAGCGTGCTGGTGGTCTCGGTGGTGCAAAAGTCCAAGGAGATTGGCATTTTGCGCGCCACGGGTACGACGCGCGGGCAGATACGCGGCGTGTTCTTGCTGCAGGGTGCCATGCTCGGGTTGCTGGGCTCGGTGTTCGGCTCGCTGCTGGGTTGGGTTTTTTTGAACGCCTGGCGTCGGGTTGCCGTTACGGATGAGGGGGTGCCGTTCTTTACGTTGGACGCTGGGCCGATGCTGTATCTCTATGTGGCGCTGGGTGCCACTGCAGTGGGCACGTTGTCGGCGTTGTTCCCGGCGCAGCGTGCAGCGCGGCTGGACCCGGCGGTGGCTATCCGTGGATAGCAACCAGACCCCAGCCGCTGACGCGTCCGCTTCAGCGGCCACTCTGATGCTGGAGGGCATCCGTAAGTCGTATGGCACCGGTACAGCGCACGAAACCGAGGTGCTGCACGGCATCGACCTGAGCCTGGCGCGCGGCGAATTTGCGGCTCTGATCGGGCCCTCTGGCTCTGGCAAAAGTACGCTCCTCAACATCATTGGCTTGCTGGACAAACCCAGCCAAGGCAAGTTGTTTTTGGTTGGTCAGGAAGCCGAAAATCTGCCCGACAGGGAACTCACGCAACTGCGCGCCAAGGCGATTGGCTTTGTCTTCCAGTTTCACAACCTGCTACCGGCCTTTACCGCGGTGGAAAACGTGATGCTGCCGCTGCTGGCTGCGCAAGGGCGGCCCAACGCCCAGATGCGCGAGCGGGCAGAGGGCCTGATCGAACAGGTGGGCCTGAAAGACTTTGGCCACCACCTGGCCAACGACTTGTCTGGCGGCCAACAGCAGCGCGTGGCCATCGCCCGCGCGCTGGTCATGCAGCCTGCGCTGGTGCTGGCCGACGAGCCCACGGGCAACCTCGACACGGTTTCGGCGGACAACGTATTTACCTTGATGCGCCAGGTCAGCACTGGGGGCACTGCGTTCCTGATCGTGACGCACGATCCGCGTCTGGCTGCAAGGTGTGATCGGGTGATTGAGTTGGTGGATGGACGCGTTCAAAAATCGTAGCGCAGGGGCGTGGCAGGAAAGCCTGTCAAGTGGTCAAAAGAATTTCCAGCAACCGATCCAGCCCGCCGCTGTTGATTGCGACCATCGCCTGCTCCCGCACAGCAGGCTTCGCGTGGTATGCGACAGACAGGCCCGCTGCACCCATCATCGGCAAGTCATTCGCACCATCACCCATCGCAATAGCATGCTTCGGTTGAATGCCCAATTGGACACAAATCTCCAGCAGCGCCTTGCGTTTCTCCGCACCATCGCAAATCTCGCCCCAGGCTTGTTGAACGAGGCCACCGGTCAGTGCGCCATCCTTGATTTCGAGTTGGTTGGATCGCATGAAATCAATGCCCAGGAGTTCGCAGACATGTTCGGCGAAAAACGTAAACCCTCCGCTGACTAGCAGCACCTCCATGCCTGCCTTTTTGCATGCTGCCACGAGTTCAGCCGCACCCGGGTTCAGGCGCAGGCGGTCGCGTTTGACGGCTTCCAGATCGGCGAGGCTCACGCCCTTGAGCAGCGCGAGGCGGCGGCGCAGGCTGTCTTTGAAATCGGTGATCTCGCCGCGCATGGCCGCTTCGGTGATTGCCGCGACCTCAGCCTTGCGGCCCACCGCGTCGGCGATCTCGTCAATGCATTCGATGTTGATCAGCGTCGAGTCCATATCGAACGCGATCAGCTTGAAGTCACGCAAACGCAGTGGTGGCGTGACACCTTGCAGGATCAGGCCGGGAGAGATTTCGTTGGCGGGCATATTGTATTTGCTACTATTTCAGTAGCTGCTTGCGCACGTTCTATGCGCTTTGCAGGCACTTTTTGCATAAATTTACGGGGCAAGAGCTGATTCTGCAATCGGTTGCCCCAGGCTCTTCAGAATATCGCGCACCATTTGCGCACGGTCCCGCGTCTCGGGCAGTTCGCGTTCAATGCGCAGTTTCTCGTTACCGGCCAACTTGATGTGCTTGTTCTTCTGGATCAGCTGGATGATTTTCATCTGGTCGATTGGCGGGTTCTTCTTGAAGGTGATGGTGATTACGCCCGGCGCTGCGTCGACCTTGACGACACCGTAAGGCTTGGCGATCACGCGCAGGCGGTGCACGTCGATCAGGGTCTGGCCTTGCGGCGGCAGTTTGCCGAAGCGGTCGACGATTTCTTCCAGCAGGCCGTCGATCTGGTCGGTGTTCTTGGCGGTGGCCAGTTTCTTGTAAAAGCTCAGGCGCAAATGCACATCGCCGCAGTAATCGTCCGGTAAGAGCGCCGGCGCGTGCAGGTTGATCTCGGTCGTGACATTGAGCGGGCTTAACAGATCGGGTTCGATACCAGCCTTGAGGCAACGCACGGCTTCTGACAGCATTTCGTTGTAGAGCTGAAAGCCTACTTCCAGCATGTTGCCGCTCTGGTTTTCGCCCAGCACCTCGCCCGCGCCCCGAATTTCCAGATCGTGCATTGCGAGATAAAAGCCCGAGCCCAGTTCTTCCATCGCCTGGATCGCATCCAAACGCTGCTGGGCCTGCTTGGTCAGGCCTTCTATATCGGGCACCATCAGATAGGCATAGGCCTGGTGGTGGCTGCGACCGACGCGGCCGCGCAGCTGGTGCAACTGGGCCAGACCAAACTTGTCG
>JAYWAV010000083.1:0-6768 GCA_043782015.1 Rhodoferax sp.
AGCCACTTGCAGGCCGGAGCCCAGAAGTTCACCCCCGGCAAAGACCAACCCGGTGCACTGGAATACGGCAAGAGCATCACAGATGCCTGCCTGGGTTGGGACGATTCGCTGGAAACGCTGGATGTACTTTCCAGTGCGGTGCGGGCTCGGCGAAACCAGTGACTTTGCGGGACAGATCTTTAGCTCTGTCCTCAACTTATTAAAGTGCCGCTAGCGCCCACCAGCCTTGCGTAAGCAGCTACTATTTTTGTAGCGCGTCCGCCAGTTTTTGGTGGATGCCGCCGAAGCCGCCATTGCTCATGCACAGGATGTGATCCCCGGGGTGCACGTGCGCCAGCACGTGTGCCATTACACCGTCGATGGTGTCGGCGACAAAGGCGCGCGCACCCATCGGCGCCATCGCTTCATGGGCATCCCAGCCCAGGCCGCCGCTGTGGCAAAACGCCAGATCAGTTTCTTCCAGGCTCCAGGGCAATTGCGCCTTCATCGCGCCGAGCTTCATCGTGTTGCTGCGGGGTTCAAACACTGCGAGGATGCGTGCCGCACCCACGCGACGGCGCAGGCCATTGACGGTCGTGCGGATGGCGGTGGGGTGGTGGGCGAAGTCGTCGTAGATTGTGACGGGCTCGCCCGCAGCGCCATGCGTTGCTACAGGGTCTGCTTCTTGACTTGCCCTCGCAATGCGAGCGCATACTTCCAGCCTGCGCTTGACGTTCTGGAAGCTGGCGAGTGCTGCAGCGGATTGGGCAGGCGGCACGCCCACATGGTCGGCCGCCGCAATGGCAGCTAGCGCATTGAGCTGGTTGTGCACACCGGACAGTTCCCATTGCACATGGCCTACCGGTTTGCCTTGTAGCAGCACGTCAAAGTCATGCGGCTCACCCACGGCGGTGAAGTCGTTGTTGGCAGCGCCAAAGCTGCGTACTTCACTCCAGCAACCTGCATGCAGAACGCGCGCCAGGCTTTCTTCCAGACCGTTCACCACGACGCGCCCGCTGACCGGAACGGTCCGCACCAGATGATGAAACTGTCGTTCTATTGCTGCTAGGTTGTCGAATATGTCGGCGTGGTCAAACTCCAGGTTGTTCAGGATCGTGGTGCGCGGGCGGTAGTGGACAAACTTGCTGCGCTTGTCAAAGAAGGCGGTGTCGTATTCGTCGGCCTCGATCACGAAATAGCGCCCTTTACCCAACCGGGCCGAGACACCAAAATTCAATGGCACACCGCCCACCAGAAAACCCGGCCGTAACTCCGCCTGCTCCAGAATCCAGGTCAACATGCCAGTCGTCGTAGTTTTGCCGTGCGTGCCGGCCACTGCCAGCACATGGCGACCAGCAAGCACGTGTTCGGCCAACCATTGCGGGCCACTGGTATAGGGCGTGCCCGACTCCAGAATCGCTTCCATCAACGGATAGCGCGGATTGCCGTCTGCCAGTCGGGCGCGGCTGACCACATTGCCGATGACAAACATATCGGGCGCAAGTGCCATCTGGTCGGCGCTATACCCCTCGATGAGCTCGATCCCCAGCGCACGGAGCTGGTCGCTCATCGGCGGGTAGACACCCAGGTCACAACCCGTGACGCAATGACCCGTCTCGCGTGCCAAAGCCGCCAGACCGCCCATGAAGGTGCCGCAAATACCAAGAATATGAATATGCATGGCTGGTGATTCTAGAGAGGCACAATCAGGCTATGGACAGTCTGAAGGAAGAAATCGCCGCCACTGCTGCACGTCTGGTGGTGGAAGAGGGGCAGGAGTACGGCGCCGCCAAGCGCGGCGCGATCAAGCTGCTGGGCTTGCCTGCCCGCACGCCACTTCCCGATAACCAACTGCTGGAACAGGCGGTACGGGAGCACATCGAGCTGTTTTGCGCGGACACACAGCCGGGCGAATTGTTGAGCCTGCGTCGCCTGGCGCTGGAATGGATGCAGCGACTGGAGCGCTTTCGCCCCCATGTCGGAGGCGCAGTCTGGCACGGCACCGCTACCCGCCATTCCGATATATACCTGCAATTATTTTGTGATGACTCCAAATCGGCCGAGATCAGCCTGATCGACATGGGCGTGCGCTACCAGCCGGTTCGGGTCATGGGTCTGCATGGTGAACTGGTGGACGCACTGAGCGTACAGGCGCGAAGTAGCGAGCTGGGTGACTATGTCGGCGTGCACTTGCTAATCTACGACCTGGACGACCAGCGTGGCGCGATGTTGGCCGACGCCCAAGGCCGCAAACCGCGTGGGGATACCAAGGCATTGGCGGCTATGCTGCATGATGGACCTTATGACATCCGAAGAACCCCAAATGACAGTCAAAGCTGAAGTAGCGCGCGACCCCAACCGGCGCAGCTTAATGGTGGGTGCCGCTGCACTGGCCGTAGCAGCGGGTGCGGGCGTTTCCTGGTGGAACCGTAGCGCACCGGGTGGTTCGGTGTCTGGGCCGGTCGCCGAGCCGGTGCCCGGGTTCTGGGGTTTGCAATGGGAGACGCCCGCGGGGACGCTTTTGGCGGCCCAGTCCTTGAAAGGCAAGCCTTTGCTGCTTAATTTTTGGGCAACCTGGTGTCCGCCTTGTGTGGAAGAGTTGCCGCTAATCAACCGTTTTTTTAATGCGTATAAAGCGGCAGGTTGGCAGGTGGTGGGGCTGGCCATCGACAAAAAGTCGGCAGTGGATCCGTTTTTGCAGAAAAACCCGCTGGATTTTCCAGTGGCTTTGGCGGGGCTCACCGGGGCTGACCTAGGTCGGGCGTTGGGGAATTTGACCGGGTCTCTGCCCTTTACTGCCATTATTGGCAGTGACGGCAATGTGCTGCACCGCAAAATGGGGCGGGTAAGTCCTGAAGATCTGAGCGCTTGGGCTGCGCTAAAATAGAGCTCTGCCTCTAGCGCGCGACGGGGTTCTCAACACCTCCAAGCTGCATCCCAATTCCGGGAACTTCCGGGTAAATATATTATTTTGGCGAGAAATATCGATATTTGTCGTTAGTTAGCAATTTTTGCTGTAAATTCGCCGCTTACAAAATTTCGTTGTTGGGGATCTCATGGACTTACGCAAACTCAAGACATTGATCGATCTGGTATCGGATTCCAATGTCTCGGAACTTGAAATCACCGAAGCCGAAGGCAAAGTACGCATCGTTAAAGGTGGCCCAGCCATGATGCAGGGCTATGCCCCAGCGCCCATGCAGATGGCCGCCACACCTGCGCCCATGGCCGCGCAGGCCCCCGTGGCCGCACCGTTGGCAGAAGAGCCAGCCACAGGCCACACCGTCAAATCTCCGATGGTGGGTACGTTCTACCGCTCCTCTTCACCAGGCGCCAAAGCCTTCGTTGAATTGGGTGATGCCATCAAATCAGGTGACACCATCTGCATTATTGAGGCGATGAAGATCCTCAATGAGATCGAAGCCGACAAGACGGGCACTGTGACCAAGATCCTGTGTGACAACGGCCAGGCAGTGGAATACGGCCAGCCCCTGTTCATCATCGAATAAGTCGGCACGCTTAAAGACTATGTTCAAGAAAATCCTGGTCGCCAACCGTGGCGAGATTGCTTTGCGTATTCAGCGGGCCTGCCGCGAACTGGGCGTCAAGGCTGTGATGGTGTATTCCGAAGCCGATCGCGAAGCAAAATACGTGAAGTTGGCCGAAGAAGCCGTCTGTATTGGTCCTGCCCCTTCGGGTTTGAGCTACCTCAATATGCCGGCCATCATTTCTGCGGCAGAAGTGACTGATGCCGAAGCCATCCACCCTGGTTATGGCTTCCTGAGTGAAAACGCGGATTTTGCCGAGCGCGTCGAAAAAAGCGGCTTCCAGTTCATTGGTCCGACGCCAGAATCCATCCGCATCATGGGTGATAAAGTATCGGCCAAGCAGGCCATGATCAAGGCAGGGGTGCCTTGCGTCCCTGGCTCTGAAGGCGAACTGCCCGACGACCCCGCGGCGATCAAGCGCACGGCGCGAGCGGTTGGCTACCCAGTCATTATCAAGGCGGCGGGCGGAGGCGGCGGGCGCGGTATGCGCGTGGTGCACACCGAAGCAGCCCTGATTAACGCCGTGGCGATGACCAAGGCCGAAGCAGGTGCCGCATTCGGCAATCCGTCGGTCTATATGGAAAAGTTCCTGCAGAACCCGCGGCACATCGAAATTCAGGTGCTGGCGGACAAGCACAAGAACGCGGTCTACTTGGGCGAACGCGATTGCTCCATGCAGCGGCGCCACCAGAAAATTCTGGAAGAAGCGCCAGCACCCGGCATCAACCGCAAGCTGATTGAAAAGGTGGGCGAGCGCTGCGTGGCGGCCTGCAAGAAGATTGGCTACCGGGGCGCGGGCACTTTCGAATTCCTCTACGAAGACGGCGAGTTCTATTTCATTGAGATGAACACGCGTGTGCAGGTGGAGCACCCCGTTACCGAAATGGTGACCGGTGTGGACATCGTCAGGACGCAGATCATGGTCGCTGCCGGCGAGAAACTGCCTTTTAGCCAGCGCGATATTGTGATTCGTGGTCACGCAATGGAGTGTCGTATCAATGCCGAAGACCCCTACAAGTTCGTGCCCTCTCCGGGGCGTGTGACCATGTGGCATGCGCCCGGTGGTCCCGGCGTGCGGGTGGACTCGCACGTTTACACCAACTACTTCGTGCCGCCGAATTACGACTCCATGGTCGGCAAGATCATCGTGCACGGCGACACGCGCGAGCAGGCAATGGCCCGCATGCGGACTGCCCTGGCGGAGACTGTGGTGGAAGGCATCAACACCAATATCCCTCTGCATCGGGAGCTGATGGTGGATGCCAAGTTCATGGACGGTGGAACCAATATTCACTACCTTGAGCAGTGGCTGGACCACCACAAGCGCTGATACCGTGTCGATATTTGAACTCAGCTTGATGTGCCCGCAGGACCGGGTGGAGTCCATGAGCGATGCGCTGGACGCGCTGGACGCATTGAGCGTGAGTGTGGAGGACGCGGACGCCCAGACTGATGCAGAGCAGGCGCTTTTTGGCGAGCCGGGCATGCCGCCACCCAAAGATGGCTGGCAACGTTCGCGCATAGTGGCTTTGTTTGCGCAGCAGGCGCAGGCACAGGAGGCGGCCACGCTACTGCAGGCGCAAGATTTCTTTGACGGTTGCAAAATCCTGGCGGTGACAGAAGTCCCCGAGCAGGATTGGGTGCGCCTTACGCAATCCCAGTTCACGCCGGTCGAGGTCACGCCAGAGTTCTGGATTGTGCCGACCTGGCACGAACCGCCTGCGCAGGCAACGCACATTATTCGGCTCGATCCCGGCCTGGCCTTTGGCACGGGAACGCACCCCACTACACGTATGTGCCTGCGCTGGATTGCGCAGCACCCGCAAGCCGGACACGTATTGGACTACGGTTGCGGCTCCGGCATTCTGGCCATCGGCGCTGTTAAATACGGCGCGCAAAATGTGGTCGCGGTGGATATCGATGAAGCGGCTGTGCAATCGACCGAGCTCAATGCGCAAGCCAATGGGGTTACGCTGGCAGCCGGCTTGCCTGACTTGGCCGTGGGTACCTACAACCTGGTGTTGGCCAATATTTTGGCTACGCCTTTAAAAGTGTTGGCGCCTTTGCTGTGCTCGCATGTGCAGCCCGGCGGGCACCTGGTGTTGGCCGGAATTCTGGCGCGGCAGTCGGAAGAACTTGCCGCTGCCTATGCCCCATATTGCCGACTCACCGTCAGCGATAGCGAAGATGGCTGGGTATTGATGACAGCGTCTTTTTAAACGCTGGGGTGCGCCCCTACAATGGCACGCAGATGAGTTTGATTACCCAATGCCCGGCATGCTCCACCTTGTTCAAGGTGGTACCTGACCAGCTCCGCATGTCTGACGGTTGGGTGCGCTGCGGCCAATGCGACGAGGTCTTCGACGCCAACGCCAATATTCGGACAGATGTTGCGGTGGCAGATGTGCCACCGCACGCGCAGACTCTGCAAGGCACCCAAAATGCAGAGCTTCCAGCCTCCTGTGCGGTTGATCTCTCTCAAGCTGAAGACGCTTCCCGACAAGAACCACAAGACGATCATGTGGCGGTTGCGACTGACTCGGTCATGGAGTCTGACTCGCTGGACGAAGTGCCGCTGTCCAGTGCACCAGAACGTGCAGATCTGTTCCTGAACAAGAGCCCCAAAGAGCTGTCCGATTTTTCCGCAGCGGTTTCAGCGGCCAGTTTGCATGATGAGTTGTGCACGGATACGCAAGCAAATGAGGGTGCATCCGAGCGGCGCTACATGCAGATGTTTGCGCCCGAGGCAGAGGCCCAGGCGGACCCCAAACTGTCCTTCATGAAACCAGTGCGCGCGCCCTCAGTGTGGACGCGCCGTGGCGTGCGGGTGATGTTGGCGCTGTGCTGCACCTTGCTTGCCATGCTGGTTGTGCTGCAAGTGGTTGTGCATGAGCGCAATCGTCTGGCAGTGCAGTATCCCGAGTTCCGTGCTGAACTGGCGGGCTTGTGCGCTGCTGTGGGTTTGGAAATTGAGCCTTTGCGGCAGATTGAGTCTGTGGTGATTGACAGCTCTGCTTTTTCCAAAGTGCGCAACGATGTTTACAAGTTGAGCTTTACCATGCGCAACTCCTCGTCAACTGCCTTGGCAACGCCCGCTATGGAATTGACCCTGACCGATATGCAAGACCAGATAGTGATGCGCAAAGTGTTGACGCCTACGGACTTCGCGACTGTACCCACTGTGATGAATGCCGGCGCGGAAGTGAGCGCCACGTTGCCAGTGTCTGTGCGTGGGCCAGTT
>JAYWAV010000084.1:0-6765 GCA_043782015.1 Rhodoferax sp.
GCAGCTCAAAGGGTCGGTGAAAACATGGTTATGCACCCTGCGCATAATGCAGGCCCATGGAAACCAAATGGCTCGAAGACTTTGTCTCGCTGGCTGAAACCCGCAGTTTCAGCCGCTCCGCGCAGCTGCGGCATGTGACGCAACCGGCGTTCTCGCGCCGCATCCAGTCGCTGGAAGCCTGGGCGGGCACCGATCTGGTGGACCGCAGTTCCTACCCGACCCGTCTGACGCCTGCAGGCGAAACCTTGTACGACCAGTCGATGGAACTGCTGCAAACCCTGCAAAGCACGCGCGCCATGTTGCGCGGGCAGAGTGCGGCGGGGCAGGACTTTATTGAGTTCGCCGTGCCGCATACGCTGGCCTTCACGTTCTTCCCGGCCTGGGTGTCGGGTCTGCGGGAAAAGTTTGGCCCGATCAAAAGCCGTTTGATAGCGCTGAACGTCCACGACGCAGTGATGCGGCTGGTTGAAGGCAGTTGCGATGTGCTGATTGGCTACCACCATGCCTCGCAGCCGTACCAGCTGGACACCGACCGTTACGAGATGGTGAGCCTGGGTGAAGAGGTAGTTGCGCCGTATGTGAAGCCCGATGCGCAGGGTGCACCCATGTATGTTTTGCCCGGCGCTGCGGGTCACCCTTTGCCGTATCTGGGCTATGCGCCCGGTGCGTATCTGGGACAGATGGTGGAGTTGATCCTGAAGCAGGCGCCCAGCGCCATTCACTTTGACCGTGTGTACGAAACCGATATGGCCGAAGGCCTGAAGGCCATGGCGTTGGAGGGTCACGGCGTTGCCTTCCTGCCGTACAGCGCCGTCAAGAAAGACTTGCGGGCCAAAAAGCTGGTCAGCGCATTGCCACCCGGCAACAAGGATTTGCAAATCACGATGGAGGTGCGTGCCTACCGCGAACGGCCCTCCGGCAAAGACAGCGGGCGCGGGCTGTCTCCCGCCCAGCGCGCGCAAACCCGCGCGCCCAAAAGCAGCACGCAGGCGCTGTGGGACTATCTGCTGGCCCAGGCTGCGCTGGACAACATGAATCAAAACTGAAAATCTGTTTATGCCATCACCCATCACCCATACCGTCACCCTCACGCGTCCCGACGACTGGCACTTGCACGTGCGCGATGGCGCGGCGCTGAACATCGTTGTGCCGCACACGGCCGCGCAGTTTGGCCGCGCGATCATCATGCCCAACCTGAAGCCGCCAGTGACCACGGCCGCGCAGGCATTGGCGTACAAGGCGCGCATTCAAGCCGCTGTGCCCGCAGATGTGCAGTTTGAGCCGCTGATGACGCTGTACCTGACCGACAACTTGCCGGCTGACGAGATCGCCCGGGCCAAGGAGGCGGGCGTCGTCGCGGCCAAGCTATACCCGGCAGGCGCCACCACCAACAGCGATGCTGGCGTGACGGATATGCGCAAGACCTACAAGACGCTGGAGGCCATGCAGAAGGCTGGCATCTTGCTGCTGGTGCATGGCGAAGTGACGAGCAGTGATATCGATCTGTTCGACCGCGAAGCCGTTTTCATTGATACGCAACTGATCCCGCTGCGCAAAGATTTCCCCGAGCTGAAAGTCGTGTTTGAACACATCACGACCAGCGAAGCGGCGCAATATGTGGCGCAGACAGACCGCTTCACCGGCGCCACCATCACCGCGCACCATCTGCTGTACAACCGCAACGCAATCTTCACCGGCGGTATTCGCCCGCATTACTACTGCCTACCCGTTTTGAAGCGTGAGACACACCGCCAGGCCCTGGTGAAAGCGGCGACCAGCGGCTCTCCCAAGTTCTTCCTTGGGACCGACAGCGCACCGCATCCAGCGCATCTGAAAGAACACGCCAGCGGTTGCGCCGGTTGTTACACCGCGCATGCCGCGATGGAGCTGTATGCGCAGGCGTTTGACACTGCAGGCGCGCTGGACAAGCTGGAAGGCTTCGCCAGTTTCCATGGCGCAGATTTTTATGGATTGCCGCGCAACAGCGGCACCATCACGCTGAAGCGTGAGAGCTGGACGCCGCCGGATAGCTATGCATTTGGCGATGCCAGCCTGAAGCCTCTGACTGCCGGAGAAGCGCTGCAGTGGCGCATGGTCTAGAAGCGATTGACTGGCGGGCGCCGTGGCTGGTGCCCTACCGAGATATCGGGGAGCGACTTGCCAAAGAAGTCGCAGCAGGCCATAGTTGTGCAGATGCATTGAATGCAGCTGCCAGCCCGGTGCGCTTTGTGCCGCAATCGGCATTGCCAGCGGGTACCGCCTACGAGCAGTTCATCTTCGATACGCAACAGGTTCCTACGCGGGATGGCCTGCATGACTTTTTTAACGGCCTCAGCTGGTTGCATTTCCCCGCCACCAAAACCCGTCTGAACCAATTGCAGGCAACGCAGATCGCGCAATCCGGTATCCAGCCGGTGCGCGGCGCAGCGCGGGATGCGCTGACCGTGTTTGATGAGAACGCAGCGTTCTTTGTCGGCCCTGACGCGCTATGGGACGCCCTGGTGCGCAAAGACTGGCAACGGCTGTTCATTGCGGAGCGCGCGGGATGGAAGGACGTCACGCTCGTACTGTTTGGCCACGCTTTGCTGGAGAAGCTGGTTTACCCAAGAAAACCGGCCACAGCGCACGTGTACCGTGCGCAGGCAGCTATCAATTCTGTAGCGTTTCTGGATGATCTGGACTACGCGGTGGCGGTGGACCTCTGCGTCGACAAGCTGGCGGCCAAGCCGTTTGCGCATCTGCCAGTGCTGGGTGCTCCGGGCTGGTGGGCGGCGAATGCGACTCCCGGTTTTTATGACGACAGCGCCGTGTTTCGTGCTCCGCGTGCAAGTGCTGGAGGATTACCGCACAATGATTTGCATAGCAAGGGCCAGCGGCGGCCCGAACAACCTGGAGACTGAGCATGACGGATTTTTCCAAGCGCGGACTGTTGCAAACCGGTGGCTTGATGGCGGCGGGCGCCGTGGTCGGTTGCGCCACACCGGGCGTGGCACAAAGCCGGGTCAAAACACCGTTTGATGTGTCCGACACCTTTATCCCCATCGTCGGCTCCGACGAAATGTTTCCGGTGCGGCGCATCTACTGTATTGGCCGCAATTACGCCGCCCACGCGCGCGAGATGGGCTCGGACCCGAACCGCGAGCCGCCATTCTTTTTCCAGAAACCGACTGACGCGATCCAGCATGTACCCGCCGGTATGGTGGCAGACCATCCCTATCCGACGCTGACCAAGAACTACCACTACGAAGCGGAGCTGGTGGCCGCACTGGGCAAGGGTGGACGCAATATCCCTCTGGACCAGGCGCTGGGCCATGTCTATGGCTACACGCTGGGGCTGGACATGACGCGGCGCGACTTACAGCGCGCGATGGGCGACGAAAAGAAGCCTTGGGAAATCGGCAAGAGCTTTGACCGCTCGGCGCCGATTGGGGCGATCCACAAGGTCGCGAGTACCGGGCATTTCACCCAGGGCAACATTTGGCTCAAAGTCAACGGTGTGACCAAGCAAAGCGCCAACCTCAACCAGATGATCTGGTCGGTGGCCGAGCAGATCGCCAAGCTGTCCGAGGCGTTTGAACTGTTTCCGGGCGACATCATCTATTCCGGCACGCCGGAAAACGTGGGGCCTGTGGTACGCGGTGATGTGATCGAGATGCACATCGACAACCTGCCCAACCTGAGCGTCAAAATCGTCTAGGGGCAATACTGAACAAGTACATCCGTTCGGGCTGAGCCTGTCGAAGCCTTGAACAAGTCGTTGTTTTGCACAGGCTGCGTTTCGACAAGCTCAACGCGAACGGACTCCATCAGCAAAGTCCATAGTTTTCATGTGGCCCTCGCGGGCCAAACCTTGTTTTTCGGGGTACGTGCCCTAAACTGTGCGGCATCGGCACCGTAGGTGGGGCTGCTTTCCAATGAAGCTATGAAACGTATTATTTTGTTTGTGTTGACCAACGTCCTGGTGGTCGTGGTGCTGGGCATTGTGGCCAGCCTGTTGGGCGTCAACCGCTATCTCACGCCCAATGGCCTGAACCTCGGCTCGCTGCTGGGCTTTGCCCTGATCATGGGCTTTGGCGGCGCGATTATTTCGTTGCTGATCAGCAAGCCCATGGCCAAGTGGACCTCGGGTGTGCGCGTGATCGAATCTCCCGCAAACGCCGACGAAGCCTGGATTGTCGAGACCGTGCGCCGTTTGTCCGAGCGCGCCAGCATTGGCATGCCCGAAGTGGGAATCTTTGAAGGCGCCCCCAACGCGTTTGCGACCGGTGCATTCAAGAATTCCGCATTGGTTGCAGTGTCGACCGGCCTGTTGCAGGGCATGACGCGCGAAGAAGTGGAAGCGGTCATTGGCCACGAGATTGCACACGTTGCCAACGGCGACATGGTCACCATGACGCTGATTCAGGGTGTGATGAATACCTTTGTAGTGTTCTTGAGCCGCGTGATCGGCTACGCCGTCGACAGTTTTTTGCGCAAGGGCGACGACCGTAACTCCGGCCCTGGCATCGGCTACTACATCAGCACCATCGTGCTGGACATCGTGCTCGGCTTTGCCGCGGCCATCGTCGTGGCCTGGTTCTCGCGCCAGCGCGAGTTCCGCGCTGACGCCGGTTCTGCCCAGTTGCTGGGCCGCAAGCAGCCGATGATCAACGCGTTGGCCCGCCTGGGTGGCATGGTGCCGGGCGAATTGCCCAAGAGCATGGCAGCCATGGGCATTGCCGGTGGCATTGGCCAGTTGTTTTCGTCGCACCCGCCGATTGAAGAGCGCATTGCCGCGCTGCAAAACGCGACGGCCTGATGGTGTTGGGCTATCCCCGCGGCAGCGGGGGATAGGAGCAAGCCGGTATAGTTCCCAGCATGGAACTTTCTACTGGCCTTGCCCTTTTTGTTGCCTTCTCGGCGATCTCCATTTCTTCCTGCGCAGAACGCTGACCTGCGCATGTCTGACCGCTTTTTGTTTTGGGCGCCCACCCTGATCTGGGCCACCACCTGGCACGCCATCCTGTACCAACTGGGTGAAGTCTCCGTGCTGCACTCGATTGGCATCCGCTTTGGATTGGCCAGCCTGATGCTATTTGCCATTGCCGCTTGGCGCGGCGATGCGATCCGGCAACCGGTGGCCCTGCACGGTTGGCTGATCCTGACCGGCGTGATCCAGTACGGCTTCAATTACCTGGGGACCTACCAGGCCGAGAAGCACCTCGCCTCGGGCCTGTTGGCGGTGCTGTTCTCGCTGATGATTTTTACCAACGCGATTGGCGGCGCACTGTGCTTCGGGCAAGCCACAACGCGGCGCTTCTGGCTCTGGGGCAGTGTGGGTGTGGTCGGTGTTGCGCTGATTTTCTGGCCAGACATCGCAGCGACGCATGCCGATGCCACGGTGCTGGGTGCCTTGGCGTTGGGGCTGATGGCGGTGACGTTCGCCTCCATCGGCAACATGCTGACGCTGCGCATGACGCGCGGCGGCATGCCGCTGATTCCACTGTTGGCCTGGACCATGGGCTATGGCTCGGTTGGGCTGTTGCTGTCGGCGGCCGTGATGAACATTCCTTTTGTGCTGGAGACGCGGCCCAGCTACTGGTTCTCTTTGCTGTACCTCAGTGCGATGGGCTCAGTCGTCGCCTTTCTGTTGTACTTCAACCTCGCCCAGCGCCAGGGGCCAGGGCGAGCCGCGCTGATGGGCATGGTGATCCCGGTGATTGCGCTGGCGGTGTCCGCGCTGCTCGAAGGCTGGCGGCCTACGCTGTTGTCATCCATCGGCATCGCACTGTGCCTGGTGGGTTTGTGGGGGGCGACGCGGCGCAGCGCCCATCCACTGGTGCCCAGCGAAGGCTAGGGCGTTTGTACACCCAGCATTGCGCGTGCGAGCGCCTCTGCCACTTTGATGCCATCCACGCCAGCTGACAGGATGCCGCCGGCATAACTGGCGCCCTCGCCGGCCGGGTACAGTCCGCGCACATTGGTGCACTGCAGGTCTTCGCCGCGCGGAATCTTGATGGGGCTGGAGGTGCGTGTTTCCACGCCGGTGAGCACCGCGTCCGCCATGTCAAAGCCCCTGATCTTGCGGCCGAACACGGGCAGTGCTTCGCGCACCGCTTCAATCGCATAGGCGGGCAAACTCGGCGTCAGGTCGCCTAACTTGACGCCCGGCTTGTACGACGGCGTCACGCTGCCAAACTCGCTGGATGGCTTTGCGGCAATGAAGTCGCCGACCAATTGGCCCGGCGCCTCGTAGCTACTGCCGCCGAGTGTGTAGGCGCCTGATTCAAGTTGGCGCTGCAACGCAATGCCAGACATGGGGTGTACAGCCTTGCGTGCTGCAAAGGCGATCGCTTCCTGTGCATAACGCTTGCCACGTTCTTCGCCAAACGCGTGCACGAAAGCAGCTTCGTCCTGCGGGTAGTCCACCGGCTCAATGCCCACGACGATGCCTGCGTTGGCGTTGCGCTCATTGCGCGAGTACTGGCTCATGCCGTTGGTAACGACACGACCGGGCTCGCTGGTGGCGGCCACGACCGTACCGCCCGGGCACATGCAAAAGCTGTACACGGTGCGGCCATTTTCCGCGTGATGCACCAGCTTGTAATCGGCCGCGCCCAGCAATGGGTGTCCTGCATGGCGACCCCAGCGCGCCTTGTCGATCACGCCTTGTGGGTGCTCGATGCGAAAACCGACCGAGAAGGGTTTGGACTGCATCGCCACCCCGCGCTCGTAGAGCATGGCAAAGGTGTCGCGTGCGCTGTGACCCAGCGCGATGACTGCGTG
>JAYWAV010000085.1:0-18217 GCA_043782015.1 Rhodoferax sp.
TTTCATAACAAACTTTAGAGTTTTGAAATATCTTAGCGTGATGGGGCAAAGTTGCCCACACGAGGGGTAAATGTCCCGTCATCCATCTGCGTGTCGCAGCCCCCCCCCCAAAGCGGTTGCCCACGTGACGGGGCGATATGTGGTGGCTCAGAAACTGCCCGCCACTCCACAGCTAAAGCGGCTCTTGGGTATATAAGTGCCAGAAGTTTCAAAGGTAACTTGAATCACGTTCGCTCGACGACACGGCGCAGCGCCTTAAATCGCTAGTACAAAGCCGGGGGCTCCCCATGAACAAGGTACCTGCCCGCCGAATTGAGCTCCAGCTCGTGTGGCGTCTGCGCAAGCGGTGCGGATGGAAGACCGCGCCACGCTGCGCATCAGCAGCCAGCACATGGCAAACTGGTTGCTTCATGGTGTCGCCAGCAAAGCCCAGATCACAGAAGCCTTCGAGCGTATGGCCGCCGTGGCGGAAAAGCAGAACGCCGGCGACAAGCTGTACCAAAAGATGGCTGGCAACTTCACGACATCTGCGGCCTACAAAGCCGCGACGTAGCTGGTGTTCAAGGGCCTGTCGCAGCCCAGCGGCTACACCAAGCCGTTGTTGCACGTAGGGCGCCTGAAGGTGAAGGCGGGCGCTTGAGGCGAGTGCGGACAAACCACCGCACACAAGCCTGAGCCAGCAGCGTGTCCACCCACTGCTGTGCCTCTTCCAAGCGGGTAAAGGCTTTGCATTCCACACCCGCATCGGCGTAGCACTTGCGGATGACGGGGGACATGATGCCAGCGCCCTCCACTTCGGGCCGCAGCACCAAGGCAACGACCGGGTTGGTCGCAGGATTGGTGTGGCGGGCACGCAGCAATACCGCGAACTCGCTCACGGCGACTGGTGAACCCATGGCACTGTTGTGAAACGTGATGATCTGGACCCAGTTGCCGGATTGCGTCAGCGGCCCAATCAGCCTGGCTATGGTTTGCGAAATAATCGGTACCAGCTCGGCATTGAAAGGGCCGACCGCTTGCACATAGACGACACGTCCTTTGACTTCGTACTCGGCCTTGCCATGGGCCTTGAACGGGGCTTTGTCTTTGATATCCGATGTGCTCTGCTTCATGGGTGATCGCTGTGCCCCCGTGCATTACCCTATTGTGTACGGTTGGCGCCGCCAGGCCCACGGTCTCAGCGCCCAGCCTTGCACCACTGGTAAAGTGGTTAGCAGGCGCTTGCTACACTGCAAGCGCCATGGAAATAAGCGCCTCCCCCATACCGCCAGTGCCTCAGCGTTGCCCGCTGTGCGGCAAGGAAAACCGGTGTGCAATGGAACTGGAGCGCGCTACGGGCCAAAAACAGCCGCCCTGCTGGTGTATGGGGCAGACATTTAGCGCCGATCTGCTGGGCCGGGTGCCCGAGACGGCGCGTAGAAAAGCCTGCATTTGCGCTGCATGCGCGGCTTCAGACGCCTGAAACAGCCCAAAATTGGGCGTTTTCGTTCACCCATTCGTCGCGTTTTTCTGCAATTGCTCGCCTGTCTCTGCAATCCGTCACTTAGGGGATGCAAGGCTCCCAGCGCCCCACTACATTCGCTCCAACAGGCCACCGTGGCCTGAATTTCTGGAGAGTGAACATGTCTGACGCAGTTCTGAGCAGCCACAAAGTCGTGGCCATGGTGACCGCAGTGGTCGCTACCGTTGCATTGCAAGGCGGCCTGCTGGCCGGTTTTGACCACGTACCCAAAGCCCAGCAACTGCAGACTGCTGCCAGCTGCCGGGTCATCACACTGCCTACTGTGGAGATCGTTCATGCACGCAGCTAAGACCATCGCCCGCCCCGGCGTCGCTCCTTCCCGCCGTCTGGCCCTGGCCAGCGGATTCCTGCTATATGCCGCGCTGGCTGGCGTCTCCAAACCCGCCCACGCATGGGATTGGGGATGGGGCCCCAGGGTAACCGGCTCCGGCCATGTCACCACCACCACACGTCCGGTCAGCGGCTTTTCCAGTATTGATCTGGCCATCCCCGCAGACGTCAAGCTCGTGCAAGGCAGCACCGAGGGCCTGACCCTGGAGACCGATGACAACATTGCGCCGCTGATTCAAACCGTGGTTGAAAAAGGGCAGTTGATCATTCGGATGCAAAAGAAGACCGGCTCGATCAGCACCAAAGTCCTGCGCATGACCGTGAACGTCCGGGCCATTGAACAACTGGACGTATCCGGCTCGGGCAACATCACAGCCGACAAGCTGCAAGCGCCCCAATTGAAGTGCAGTATCGCCGGCTCTGGCGACGTGCGCATCGGTGATCTGGAAGCCTCCACATTGCGTATCTCGATTGCCGGCTCTGGTGATTTCCTGGCCTCGGGCAAGACCGACGCACTGGAAGGCAGCATTGCAGGCTCAGGCGATATCAATACGCAAAGCCTGTCTGCCAATGCGGTCAAGGTGACCATCGCCGGATCTGGCGATGCCGCCGTCTGGGCCAAGAAAACGCTGAAGGTCAGCATTGCTGGCTCCGGCGACGTCAGCTACTTTGGTGACGCGGAAGTGACCAAATCCATTGCCGGCTCGGGCTCCATCCGCCATTTGGGCAGCGGCCCCTCAAGCATAAAACCCTGAAAACACCCTTCGGTGCAACCACGACGCTTCCATCATGTTTAAAGCCTTCGGAAATCTCCTGTACAGAACCCCTTGGTGGGGCCTGGTGGCATTTGGTCTGGCCGTGTTGGCTGCGCTGACCCTGTTTGCAACACCGCTGCATGTGCTGCGCCTGTCGGACAGCGGCAAAAATCCCGAGGAGCAACGCGCCATCAAGCGCGAAATCCAGATTGCCTTTGGTGACAGCGCATTGAATATGGCGGAAGAAGTGGTGGCCGCGATGAAGGCGCGCAGCAACGACCGCGACCGCACTGGCGAATTCGACAAGGCCCTGGCCGAAATCGCCCGCGCCCGGGACGAGCTGTCCCGCGCCCAGAACGAAGCGGGAGAGATGGTCCGTGAATCCGTGCAAGAGGCCAGACAAAATGCACTGGAAAGTGCACAAAACGCTGCTGAAAGCGCGGTGAATACAGCCACCGATGCACGCGAATCACTGGAGGAGTCACGCAACGAAACCATGGAAAAACTGCGCGACAAGGGTGTGGACACCAGTGCCGCCGAACGCTCCTTCGAGGAAATGATCAAGGCCGCGCGCACCAATGAAAAGACGGCGCGCGAGGCACTGGATGCGATCAACCGCCTGATGCAGGACGCACACCAGCCTATTCCTCCCGCGCCTCCGGCACTCCCCGCGCTGCCAGGCAAACCCGGCGTTCCTGGAGTACCTGGCGTTCCCGGAGTACCTGGCGTTCCCGCTACACCCGGAAAAGTCGCCATCCCCGCCAAGCCTGCTATTCCTGCGAAGCCAGCCATCCCAGCAGTCCCGGCGATACCGGCAACACCCGCCACACCGGCAGTGGCAGTCAGCGCAGCCCAGGCCGCCAGTGGCACCTCTCTGGCGGGCATACAAGTGCAGTTGGACAACGAGCAGGTCCGCATGCACTTGCCACCCGAATTCCGTGGTGATATTCGCAAGAAGGTAGCAGGCGACGTATGGCGCATCGGCGTGGGTTCGATACTGATCCTGACCTTTATCCCGATCTTCGCGATTCTGTTGATTGCCAAGTATTTCATTGGCCGCTCACGCCGCGCACTGGCCTTCGCCGAAGAAAAAGAAAAGCAGGCCGCTGTCAGCGACGTCAGCCGCCAGATCACCGAAGCACGCCTGCAAGCCTTGCAGGCCCAGGTGGAGCCCCACTTCCTGTACAACACGCTGGCCAATGTGCAGGCACTGACCGAAGTCGATCCGCCAGCCGCCAACCAGATGGTGGGCCACCTGATCCAGTATCTGCGCTCGGCGCTGCCCAAGATGCGCGACAGCACATCGACCGTGGGCCAGGAGTTGGAACTGGTGCGCGCCTACTTGAACATTCTGAGAATGCGCATGGGCAACCGACTGGCGTTCTCGGTGGAAGCCCCGGACGACATGCTGGCCATGCCTTTCCCGCCGATGATGCTGCCCTCGCTGGTGGAAAACGCAATCAAGCATGGCCTGGAGCCAGTGCGCGAAGGTGGCCGTATTGATGTCATGGTATCCCGTATCACCACGGCGCTGGGCGACCAGATCTGCGTTGAGGTGCGCGATACTGGCCGCGGCCTGACCGATACGCCTACGCAGGCGGGCGGTGGTGTGGGCCTCACCAACCTGCGTGAACGTCTGGCAGCCATCTACGGCGGCCGTGCCGGGTTTGCGATTGAATCCAACACGCCCAGTGGCGTGGTGGCCCGCATCCGCGTGCCGATGGAAACACCGACCCCTGCGGGCCAAGCCCCGGTCCAACCCGCCAACACCGCTTCCATCTATCGGCCCGCTGCCCCTGCAACGCCATGGAACCGCGTCAGGAGCGCCACCAGCAAGACCCACAGTGTCTGGGCCCGTGTGATCTCCGGCATTTTCCTGACCATGCTGGCTGTACTGGTCGGCTTATTGGTTGTCGCGCTGCTAAGCTTGTACACCGGCTGGTTGCCGGTGCAGGTGGGCGATCTGCAACTCGACGGCGTCGAGGGCATGGCGCTGGGATCCATCGGCCTGCTGATTGCGTTTGGCGCCGCCACATTGGCTGCGGCCATCGTGGTTGCGGTGATCTATGGGCTGGGCTTTTTGTTCGCAGGTTTGCTGGTGTTCATACCGGCGATGATCCTGATCTCGATTTTCCCGGTGCTGCTGCCCTTTGGTTTGATCTGGCTGCTCATATACTGGTTCTGGTGGCGCAAGCGCCCCTGAATGCTACTGAAACGCAAAGTAAAAGATCCATGGACATCACAGCAGTCATCGCCGAAGACGAACCCATACTAAGGGCCCAACTGAAGGCCAAACTGGCCAAGATGTGGCCCACATTGCAGATCGTGGCCGAGGTGGGCGATGGCGAAGCGGCACTGGAAGCGATTGACGAACACCGCCCGCATCTGGCCTTTCTGGATATTCAGATGCCGGAGATGACCGGGGTGGAAGTGGCCAAGAGCCTGGCCGCCAACCCGGACATCCATTGCCATGTGGTTTTCGTCACCGCGTTTGACCAGTACGCCGTGCAGGCGTTTGAGAGCAACGCCGTGGACTACGTGCTCAAGCCCTACAGCGATGAACGCCTGCAATCCGCAGTGAGCCGCTTGCAGAAACGACTGACGATGGTGCCCCCAGCACCGCCGCAGGACTTGCAAGCGCTGGTGTCGCACATCACGTCGCAGCTTGCGCCGCAGAGCGAACAGCTCAAGTGGATCAAGGCCAGCCATGGCGCGAACCTGCGTCTGATCCCGATTGACGACGTGCTGTTTTTTCAGTCCGACGAAAAATACACGCTGGTCGCGACCAAGGACTTTGACGCACTGATCCGCACACCAATCAAGGAAATCCTGGAAACCATAGACACCCACAAGTTCTGGCAGATCCACCGCTCCACGATAGTCAACGCCGGCGCCATCGAGCTGGTGACGCGTGACTTCCGGGGCCAGGCCAGCGTCAAAGTGCGGGAGCGCAAGGAAAATTTGGCCGTCAGTCGCCCGTTTTCTCACCTCTTTAAACAGATGTGAGACTTTGAGGGTCAGACCACTCGCGAATTCTGGATCTGCAACTGATTAGATGCCCCCGGGCTTAAGGCGCCGGCTTTTCCACTTCCAGCTTGTGCAGCGCCACCAGATTGATCAGCGCCGACACCACCTCGGACTTGAAGCCCATGCGCTTTTGCCCCTCGCTGTAGCCACTCATGATCAGCGACTGCATGTACTCAATGCAGTCGCGGTGTCCCCAGAACTTCTCGATGGCCAGCGCAATGCGCACATGGTGTTCGGCAATCACCGCCATTTCCAGGTCAATACGCGCCTGTAATGGCCGCTCATGCATGGGCATGGGGCGCGTAGGCAGGTCTTCCTCTTCCCACTGCAGGGTAGGGAATCCAGTTTCCGTGTAGCGGGAATCCTTGGGGTCTTGCAACTTGGCTTTTCGCTGTTGAGGGGTTGGGTCGTGTGCTGACGCTATTTTGGCAGCGCCGACAGCACATCGGACAACAATTTGCATTCATCGTAAGGGCCATGGATCCAACCCATGCGCACCACGACCGCCTGGCGTGACGGTACCACCGCCACCATCTGGCCCCAGTGCCCGCCCATCGCCACTACATCTTCGGGCACGCCGGGGTAGGCCTTGCAGGCGCCTGCATCCCGGTTGCCAAACAACCAGCTTTGGGCACCGTAGCCACGGCCGTCGCCCGAAGTCGAGGGCGTACTGGCGCGCTTGAGCCAGCCCGGGGGCAACACCTGCTTGCCATCAGCGCCCCATTTGCCGTCCTGCAACACCAGTTGGCCCAGCCGCGCCCAATCGCTGGTGCTGGCCCACAAATAGGAAGAGCCCACCCAATTGCCAGCGGCGTCGGTTTCCAGCGTGGCCGAGGTGGCGCCGATGGGTTCAAACAGGGCTTTGCGGGGATAGTCCCAATAGGCGGCATCGCTGTCAAAACGCCCCCGTGCCACCGCCGATAGCAGGTTGGCAGTGGCGCTCAGGTAGCGCCAACGGGTGCCGGCTGGTGCATCGGCAGCGTGCTTGGATGCCCAGGCTGGCATGTCAGGCTCACGCCACAGCATGTGCGGCACCGGCCCCCAGGGGTTGTAATCCTCGGTGTTGGCCAAACCGTCGCGCATGTACAGCAAATCGGACACCTTGATGGCCTTGCGCGCGTCGCCCCGCCAGCTAGCCACCCAGGCGGGCTCACGGCCTTGGGGGAAGGCCTCCACGACCGGCGCCTCTAGCGGCAAGCCGGCCTCGGCTGCGAGCTTGTGCACCAGCATGCCGGTGACCGTCTTGGCCATCGACCAGCCGTGCAATGGGGTACCTGCGCCAAAGCCAGGCGCTTCGTTCAGAACCAGCAAGCGCCCACGGTACACAACGGCCAGCGCCCGCGCATTGGCGGCAGTTGGATCACCAGCGCCAATAAAGGCTGAATCAGCCACCCGGTTCAACTTGGCGGCATCGACGCCAGGGTCCCACTGGTCGCTGGGGTAGGTGGACTCTCCTTCGGGCCAGGCTGCTGCGCGCTGGGCGCGCGGCCGATAGGCTTGCGCTGTCGGGTCCGGCGCGGCGTCAAGCACACAGCCGCGCTGCGACACCAGTGCGGCCCGGCGCGACACCAGCCCCGCGAACAGTGCCGTCACGGTATGGTCTAGCGGGTTGACCGAAACACGGATGGCCTGAAGGACAGGGCTGGCCGGCAAGACCTCTTCGGCCATCAAATTGGCAACCGGCCGCCCTGCGACAAATGCAGCCGAGCAAATGCCCTTGGCCGCCATGCCTGCGGCATTTTGCGGAATGCCCAAGTAGGCCAATGCGCCCACCACGAGCACCACCAAACCCAGCACCACCCCCCCCACCAAGCGCACAGCGCGCCGCACCCCTTGTGCCATTGATGTCTCCAGACCTTATTGCTATATGGGGTCACACTCTAACCGAAGCATTGCCGCGCCACGCTTCATGGGGCTTTGACAAACAGCAGGCAACTCTGGTGTACTTCGGCCCCATGCAATCAGCCCTGGTTCTCGTCAATCCCCACGCCGGTGGCGGCCGCGCGGCCCGCCTTGTGCCCCAGCTTCGCGCTTGGCTGCTTGCCAACGCAGCCCATGCCCGGTTGGAAGTCGCCCCCGACATCGCGCAGGCACTCATGCACATCCGGAACTTGCCACCGGCCTCACGCGTGGTGGTGGTCGGTGGCGACGGCACGCTCAACCAATTACTGCTCACATTGCTGGACGGCCAACAGGTGCTGGGTCTGGTGCCCTGGGGCAGTGGCAATGACTTTGCGCGCGCGTTGGGTCTGCATGGTCTGGGCTGGCAGCGCTGCTTGCAACTGGGCCTCTTTGCGGAACCCCTGTCCATGGATGTGGGCATGTTGCACACCGACACGCTGTCCCACCCGTTTGCCTCCAGCCTAACCGTGGGGTTTGACTCCGCCGTGGTCAACCGGACGCTCACTGGCCCGCGCTGGCTGAGCGGCCTGCCGCGCTACCTGCTCGCGACCTTGCGAGAATTGGCGAACCTGCAAACCTGGGACATGGAAGTGACTCTGGATGGCAAAACGGTGCGTACCGGCACCACGCTGTTTGCATCCACGCTGAACACGTCCACCTATGCCGCAGGCATGCCCGCCGTGCCCCATGCGCTGGCGAACGACGGACAACTGGATGTACTGGTGGCCGGGAAATTTACGGCATTGCAGGCACTGTTGATGCTGCCGCGTCTGCTGGCAGGCAGGCACTTGTCGCACCCGCAAGTCCACAGCACCCCCTACCGGGTGCTGGAAGTCCGCAGCACCCAACCCATGCCCATGGCTGCGGATGGCGAATTCCTGGGTAGCTCCAGAGAAATCCGCATTGAGATTCAGCCCGGACGGCTGCGTGCGGTGGCGTCATCCTCCGGTCATGGCGCGCTGGCACAATAGAGCATGGCAACACTACCTCTTTTCATCGCACCCCAACGCTTCACCGACGCCAAAGAAGCGTTGGCACAAGTCAACCGCATTTACGAGGCCGGCATCCAGCATCTGCGCGATGCAATGCAGAAGTTTGTCGCTGGAGAAATCAATGACGGCCATGTACGGGCCTGCTACCCGCTGGTCCGCATCCACACCGATACGGTGTTTCGCAGCACCACTCCAGAAAATGCCCGCCTGAGCTTTGGCTTTGTCGCAGGTCCTGGCCGTTTTGAGACGACGCTGACACGCCCCGACCTGTACCACAACTACTACCTGGAGCAGTTCAACCTGCTGTTGCAAAACCACCAGGTCGAGCTGGAGGTAGGCACCAGCAACCAGCCGATTCCAGTGCACTTCTCCTTTGCCGAGCACGACCACGTGGAAGGCAATATGAGTGCCCAGCGCCGTACCCTGATGCGCGACGTGTTTGACTTGCCCGACCTGGCAGCCATGGACGATGGCATTGCCAACGGCACTTACGAGCCCAAACCCGGCGAGCCACAGCCGCTGTCGCTGTTCACTGCGCCGCGGGTCGACTATTCGCTGCACCGGCTGCGCCACTACACCGGCACCTCGCCACGGGCGTTCCAGAACTTTGTGCTGTTCACCAACTACCAGTTCTATATCGACGAGTTTGTGCGCCTGGGCCACGCTGAGATGGCCAAGGAAGACAGTGAGTATGTGGCTTTCATTGAGCCCGGCAACGTCGTCACCCGCCGCACTGGCCTACCCGCCGAGGCTGCCGACGCGCTGGGCGCCGCACCGCCGCGCCTGCCCCAGATGCCTGCCTACCACCTGGTGCGCGCCGACAACGCCGGCATCACGATGGTCAACATTGGTGTGGGTCCGGCCAATGCCAAGACCATCACCGACCACATCGCCGTGCTGCGACCCCATGCCTGGATCATGTTGGGCCACTGCGCGGGCTTGCGCAACAGCCAGCAACTGGGCGACTACGTGCTGGCACACGGCTATGTGCGCGAAGACCACGTGCTGGACGAAGAGCTGCCGCTGTGGGTGCCGATCCCTGCGCTGGCCGAAATTCAGGTGGCGATCCAGCAGGCAGTGGCCGATGTCACGCAAGTGAAGGGGGCTGCGCTCAAGAGCATCATGCGCACCGGCACCGTGGCCAGCACGGACAACCGCAACTGGGAGCTGCTGCCCGACAACACGCCGCAGCGCCGTTTCAGCCAAAGCCGCGCGGTGGCCCTGGACATGGAAAGCGCTACCATCGCCGCCAACGGATTCCGCTTCCGCGTGCCGTACGGAACGCTCTTGTGCGTCAGCGACAAACCACTGCACGGCGAAATCAAGCTACCCGGCATGGCCAACCATTTTTACCGCGAGCGTGTCGACCAACATTTGCGCATCGGCATCCGCGCGGTCGAGCTGCTGCGGGCCCAGGGCGGCGACCAGTTGCATAGCCGCAAGCTGCGCAGTTTTGCTGAAGTGGCTTTCCAATAGGCATCCAATGTGCCGCCAGCCCTTACGGGGATTGCATAAACAGCTACTAATTCAATAGCGACGTACGCTCCTCCCTAAGCGTGAAATGAACGCAGCCACAGCCCTCCCCTCACTGCGTGCCCACCCGGCCTTCATGCGCTTCTGGTTCGCCCGCCTGGGCACAGTGACGGCCAGCCAGATGCTGATGGTGGCCGTTGCGTGGCACATGTACGACATCACTGGCAGTGCCTGGGATTTGGGTCTGGTTGGGCTGTTCCAGTTTGTACCGGCATTGCTGTTCACCCTGCCCGCCGGGCACGTGGCCGACCGGTATCACCGCGGCCGGATATTTGCCGGTTGCCTGTTCCTGCAATCGGTGGTTGCCGTCACGCTGGTCGTGGCGACGTACGGCGACTTTGTGACTCGCGAGCTGATTCTTGGAATCTCCATCCTGCTGGGTATTGCGCGTGCGTTTCAGATGCCAGCGCAACAAGCCTTGACTCCGCTGCTGGTGCCACAAGCCCTGTTGCAGCGCGCCATCAGCATGAGCAGCACCGGCATGCAAGCGGCGATCATCTGCGGCCCCGCGTTGGGTGGCGTGCTGTACACCACCGGTGCAAACACGGTGTATCTGACCTGCTCCATCACGCTGCTGCTGTCCATGGCGCTGGCACTGGGTATTCGGTATCTGCACAACCCCGCCGCGTTGGCAGTGACATGGAAAACGGTGCTGGCCGGGTTTCATTTCGTCTGGAACCACAAGCTTTTGCTGGGCGCGACGTCGCTGGACCTGTTCGCGGTTTTGTTGGGCGGCGCTACCGCGCTACTGCCAATTTATGCGCGCGACATTCTGCACATCGGCCCGGTCGGGCTGGGCGTGCTGCGGGCCGCGCCCGCCGTAGGCGCACTGTTGATGTCCGCAGCGTTGATGCGCTGGCCCATGCGCCGCCATGTCGGGCATCGGCTGCTGGGCGTGGTGATGGTGTTTGGCATTGCCACCGTGGTCTTTGGCCTGTCGGAGTATTTCATGCTGTCACTCATCGCGCTGGTGGTTACCGGCGCGGCCGACAGCATCAGCGTGATAACCCGCTCAACGCTGGTACAACTGGAAACCCCGGACGAGATGCGCGGTCGCGTGTCGGCGGTTAACTCCATCTTCATTGGCGCATCGAACCAGTTGGGCGAGTTCGAATCCGGCGCCACCGCCGCCGCATTCGGTGCGGTGGGCTCAGTGGTGGCGGGCGGACTGGGCACCATCCTGATCGCCAGCGCGTGGTTCAAGCTGTTCCCGTCGTTGGCCCAGCGGGATCGAATGGAGCCTAGCTAGATCACCAAATTTTGCAAGGCTTGTCCGATGTCATCGCGGAGCCGGGCTTGCAGGAAAATGCCCTGTCAAATTCGGGCAGGTTCACCACCACGCCATTGACGCGGTACTTGCCGGGCGAGTGCGGGTCAGTCGCAGCGTGCACGCGCAGCGCCTCGGGGCGGCTGCTTTCGCAGGCCCATTGCGCAAAGCCAACAAAGAAGCGCTGCTCCGGCGTCAGGCCGTCGCGGCCTTCGGGTGCCACGGCCGTGGTCTGCACTTTCCACGCCGTCCAGGCCAACACCATGCCGCCCAAGTCGGCCAGGTCTTCGCCCAGCGTCAGCTTGCTGTTGATCTTGATGTTGTCGACCACCGTGTACTTGGCGAACTGGTCGACCACGCACTGCGCGCGCTGCTGGAACTTTTTGTTGTCCGCATCCGTCCACCAGTTTTTAAGATTGCCCTTGGCATCGAACTGGCGGCCTTCGTCGTCAAAGCCGTGGATCAGCTCGTGGCCAATCGTGCCACCGGTGTTGCCGTAGCCCGGTGCGTCGTCCATCTTCGGGTCGAACAGCGGGGGCTGCAACACGCCTGCGGGGAAGTTGATGTCGTTCATCTGCGCGTTGAAATAGGCGTTGACGGTTGGCGGCGTCATGCCCCATTCGCCGCGATTCAGCGGTTTGCCGATCTTGTTAAAACGGCGGTGCATTTCAAACTGCGTTGCGCGTTCCACGTTGCCGTAGAAATCGGCGCGCGTAACCACGACGCTGCTGTAGTCGCGCCACTGGTCGGGGTAGCCAATTTTGTTGACGATGGCTTTGAGCTTCTCAATGGCCTTCTCCTTGGTCTTGGGGCTCATCCAGTCCAGGCTCGCCAGGTCGTCGTGCATGGCCTGCTCGATCTGCACAGTCATCTTCAGCGTGCGGGCTTTGAGCTCCGGGCCAAACGCGCGGTCGACAAACTCCTGCCCCATGGCCTCACCCAACTGCCCATCCACCAGCGCCACGCAGCGCTTCCAGCGTGGCTGCAGATTGGGCGTGCCCAATAACGTGCTGCCGAAGAACGCGAAGTCGGTGTTGACGAAATTCGCAGACAACGACGCAGCCTGCGCGTGCACGGCGTGCCAGCGCAGGTAGAGCTTGATGTCGTCCAGCTTGGCCGTCCTCCAGTGGCGCGCCAGCGCCTTGAAAAAGGCGGGCTCAGTGACGTTCACGCCGGCGTGGGCGTTGAGTTGCAGCGCCGCCAGATACGTCTTCCAGCCAAAGCCCGGGGTCAAAGCCTGCAGCTTCGCCAGGTTCATCATATGGAACAGCTTGTACGGGTCGCGCTTGTCGACTGGCGACAGCGAAGCACGCGCCAGTTCGGTTTCGATTTTCAGAATCACGGCCGCATCCTGTTTGGCGACGGCCGGGCTCTCGCCTAGCAACTCCAGCATCTGCGCCACATGGGCTACGTACTGCGCGCGCAGCTTGACCGAGCGCCTGTCGGTCTTCAGGTAATAGTCGCGCTCCGGCAGGCTCAAGCCGCCGCCATTGGCAAAGGCAATCACCTGGGATGAATCCGCATAGTCCTGCTCTGCACCCATACCAAAGTAGAAGCCGCCGTCGCCGGTCGCCAATTGCAATGCGGCCAGCAAGGCGGGTAACTCTTCCTTGGTCTTGACCGCATCAATGCGGCCCAGCAGCGCCTGCAGCGGCTGCGCGCCGCGCTGGTCGATCTGCGGCTCGTTCATGCAGGCCGCGTAATAGTCACCGATCTTTTGCTGGTTGGCCGTATTGCCTGAAGTCTTCTTAGAAAGGCCATCCAGAATACCCCACAAGAAACGCTGGTTGTCCTGGTACAGCTTGCCGTACACGCTCCAGTTGGACTGGTCAGCCGGGATCGGGTTGTTCTTGATCCAGCCACCGCAGCTGTATCGGTAGAAGTCGTTGCAGGGGTCCGCTGATCTGTCCATCGCCGACACATCCAGCCCAGGCGTATAGGGAAACTCGGTCAGCGGCGTGTCTGTGCTGGCGGGCAGGGATTGGGCACTAATGGCGGTGCTGCAAAGCAGCGAGGGAACAATCAACAGGGTCAACAGGGTAAGGCGCATGGCGAGTCTTTAGGGGGTTCTCAAAACGTGCGCCATTGTCCACGGGATTACACGTGTAAAGGCTCCTGCCAGACTTCTCGCCAGTCTCCCAAATCGTATTCCAACAAACCAGCTTGATCAAAGCGCCACAGGTGCAGCCACCGGTTGTCCAACAACTGCCGCACGACAGCATGCTTGCTTATGACAGCTTCTATGGTCTGCTGAGGCGCATCGATAACTACTGTCAGACGCAGGGGTTCATGGACCCAGCGCTTTCCATCATGCAGCGATTGGCGTGCCAAGCCGATGCGCAGGTCGCCTCCGTTACCCTCAAATACGCCAATGTGCCCGCCCACAACGTTGTGCAGCACCTTATTGCCACTGCCCAGAGTAAAGGGGTCAGAAGTGGACGCGTGGTACTGCCAGTTGATCCAGTGGGTTACCAGCATGGGTGCTGTCATCAGCAACTCCAAAACGCTGCCGGCGGTATCTTGACCCGCATCGTAGTCGTGCAGAAAGCTGCGGCCGTCCAGAACCAGCCCTCGGGTACGGTCACGCGGTGCGATGATGAACGCGGCATTGCCCGCCAGACCCCACTCAGGGCGGGTTTGCGCGCCATCGTTGGCTCGGCGGTGCAGCTGATCGAGCAATTCAGCGTGGGTTGCGCTGGGGTCCAGCCCTAGCGCTGGCGCTCGCTCGCGGCGGACCTGATCGCAAGCATGGGCAAAGACATCTTGCAATCGGTCCCAGCGTGCGCGTGCAGCAGGCGGTAGTAAGTCGAGATCAAAACCCTCTATTTCGTCTATGGTGGTGTTGTGAAGTGCCGCCACGAACGCAGTTTCTTCAGGCACGCTGATTCCGATTGCCTGCAGGCCTTGACGCACCGTTGCCTGGTTGAGCAATTGCGCCAGGCTGCGGGCATTGACTTCGCCGGTTTGGCCACAGCACGCACCACAGTCCAGTGCGGCAGCGTGGGCGTTGTTGCTGGTTTGGGCGCCGTGACCGACCAGTAGAACCAAGGGTGCGAGCTTGCGGTCCAGCCCCATAGCATGCAAAACCCCTGCAGCCAGCGAGACTTTCGCATCCAGAGCCAGCCCCGTAATCTGCGGCCGGCACACCGACCGGTAGCGCGTAGGTAGGCCGTCGAGGTCATCGCGCGCCCTTGTAGCGTGGGCAGGCTTGAGCCATTGCGCAAGTTTGCCAAGATATCCCACGCCAGCCGCTTCCACAAACGAGAAGGCCGCGCCAGGCCAACGGCTCGCCGCTAACCATTGGTCCGTCAAGCCAAAACGGTCGTGCCTGGCTTGTCGGGCACTGTTCTGCAAAACGTCATCGGTACTTTCATCGACGCTGGCACTGAGCACGATCCGGTCAGCCACCTCAATGCCGGGCGCAAGCAGGCCGGGCAACTGGGGCCGTGATGCCTGCGTTGCAAACGGAGTGTAGGCCGCAGGCAGGCCGAAAAAACCGGCAAAGCCGATAGTCTGAACGGCAGGCCATACCGATTCAAGCGCACGTCGCAAGGGCTCACTGCGCACATCAATACAAAAAGCAGCCTGCACCTCGAACTCCGGCACCGCCGCGCCGGGACCGTCGGCATGGGTCAGTTGCAAGGCCAACTTCCGTTGGTAGCCCGCCTCCAGCGCGAGTTGCCAAACCTCGTCCACCAGCAGACCCTCTTCTGTCTGTTTCAAAACCGCAGGCGCACGGCTCCACTCGGTTTGCAAGGCGCTGAACGCCGGCAGATGGGTTGCCTGCTCCTTGCATTCCAGCAAAATAACCCCCCACGCCAGTCGGATGGCCAGCAACTCTCGCAAATGTGGGTCTGTGCGGCCCTCCAGGCGAGCCTGCCAGCCCAGATAGGCGCACCAGGAAGCCCAGCCGTTGACGGTGAGCAGCACAGACTCGAGATAGTCGGCCCAAACCGCCTGCGGCAGCCCCAGACGCTGCAATACCCAGCGCTCTGCTTCCTGCCAACTGGTCGGTAGCGCCTCCAGCGCCTGGCCAAGACGGGGCAGCCCCATCAACGTCCCGATGCCATGGTCATGCTTCAGGGTGTCCCGCCAGAACGCATACAGGCCCAGGGAACGCTCGGGTTGCCAGTCTGCCTGGTGTTCATCGAAGTAAGCAGCGCAGGTCTGGCTCACTTGATGCGTAATTGCCTGGCGCCAGGACAGCCGGGTTTGGCGCTCTGGGTCGTCGTCCAGAACATCAATCAACAGCGGCAATTGGCTACGCTGGGGCACGCTGCGCAGTGCCTCGAGGCATTGGGCCGGTGTCAGTGCCGGTTCCGACGTGAGGGCGAGCTTGGCCAGGGCGTACTCGAGGTCATCTGCGCCAATGCGGCCAGCTAACCAGGCCTCGTGTTGGCTCTCACGCGTGGGAAACACTTGTATGCCGCCCAGCACGGCCATCCGAGCTGCTACCCGTCGCAGCGGCAATCCAACGCGCGACCAATGCGGATTGACTGCAATCGCCCGATCCAGCGGCCAAGCCGGTGCGATGGCCTGGCAGGCCCGCTCGCATGCCGCATTTAACTCACTCGCCCAATCAACGGATACCTCTGTTTTTGCGTGGGGCGAGGCAGTAGCAAACTGTTCTAGCGAGCGCGCAGTGACGGATTCAGATGTTTTCATGGTTCTTTCCTGGTGTTAGGTTTGCGTGCGCTCGTCTGAAGCCGGGGCGTTTGGTAGGGACTTGTCACGGTATCGCGTGCCAGGAGTCCAGCGTCCGGGCCAGAGCTTGAGTGCTAAGCGGGTGTACACCTCGTCTAAATAAAAGCCGGCATAACTCCACCTTCGCCAAGCGTGCAGGGCTTGCGGCTGCAGCTGCAAAACCACCAGCCACATGTACAGCGCGGCCAGGCCCAGCAGCGTGACCAGGCCCATGGTGTGATCGGGGACATCTTGAATACCCAGGGGCAGTGCGTGTGCCGTCAGTGCCGCAACGGTCAGGCCGGCGATCATCAGCACGCCAGACATGAGCGGCAATGCGAACCCGCGCACCCCACTTCGATGAGACGACAGCCACAGCATGGGTGCCCACGCCAAGCCCATGACTGCGCTCCACCACCAGGGCCAAGTTGCAACAGCCACCGCTTTCTGGGTAAGGACTACAACAGCGACGGCCACTGCAGGGGCCAGCAGCAGGCTCAACGGTGCAGGTGTCGAGCTACCCCGCAAAAACTGCAAGCGTGTGTCTCGCACCACCGTGGAAGCGGATAAAAATGCATGGGCTTTGTACAGCGAGTGCCCGATCAGGTGCAATGCAGCGAGGGTATAGAGACCTAAGCCACATTCAAGCAGCATGAAACCCATTTGTGCAACGGTGGACCAAGCCAGCCGAACTTTGATACTGACACGCGTCAGCATGACCATACCGGCCAGCACGGCTGTACCGAGGCCGAAGGTGATCAACAAGATGCGTGCCGTCGTAGCCTGCTCTAAAAGCGGCGCAAAGCGGATCAGTACAAATCCACCCAAATTCACCACACCCGCATGGAGCAGCGCAGAAACGGGAGTTGGCGCTTCCATAACCTGAATTAGCCAGCCATGCACCGGCAGCAGGGCAGTGCGCAGAATCACGGCCATCACAAGACAGACCGCGCTTGCGTGCAATGCTGTGGACATGCCCTCACGCGCCAAGTACGTCCACAAATCGGCAAATGAACCGCTACCCACAGTGCTCCAGGCCAGGGCTGCGGCGGCCAGGAGCAATACATCGGCGGCCCGGTCAGCGATACGTTTTTTATGAGCTGCCAGTTGGGCAAACGGACGGTCCGGGTAAAAACACAGAAGATGTTGCAGTGCCACTCCGACCAAGGCCCACGCGACAATCAATACCGCCCAGTGGTCAGCCAGTAGCAGCAGGTGGACCGCGGCCAAAACGCCTGCCAGAGCAGTGACGTACCGCTGCTGCCCGGATTCACCCTCCAGATAGCGGGATGAAAAGGCGCCAATCACCGTGCCCAACAACTGAACCAGCAGAGCCAGAACGCCCGCCAGGGGTATTGGATGCAGCCATGGCTCAAGCGTGCGTGCGGGGATCGGCAACAGAACGGACAGCAGCGTACAAACCAGAGCCACCAAAGACAACATGGTGAAGGTGCGCCAAGAGGCAGCGGAGCGTGCGACCGGGCGCTGTGGCGGCAACATGGCCAGAAGCATCAGAGCAACTGGCAAACAAACGCTGGCAGTGGCAAGCACTTGTATGGATGTCATGAAAAACCCTTTTATTCAAACTTGGCGCAATGGTCTTGCTTTTCTAACGTTCTGTAAAATACATATATAGTTAATTTTTAATATTAAAAACAGATCAATGAACCTTGAACAACTGAACTTCCACCATTTGTTTTACTTCTGGCGCGTTGCAAAGCTGGGGCACTTGACCCGCGCAGCGCAAGACCTGCATACCTCACAGTCGGCGCTCTCTGCGCAGATACGCCAGTTGGAAGACCGCATTGGCGAGGACTTGTTCTCGAGGAAGGGGCGTCGTCTGGTTTTGACGGACACCGGGCAACTCGTTCTCTCCTACGCAGAAAACATTTTTGGCCTCGGGCAGGAGATGCTGGGCCGTTTGCAAGGGCAAAGCCAAGGCATCACGCGGTTGCGGGTGGGCAGTGTGGCTACGCTCTCGCGCAACTACCAGGAAAACTGGATTCGCCCTCTGCTTGCCGATCCGTCTGTTGTGCTCACGCTTGAGTCGGGCATGCTGGAAGGTCTGCTGTCACGTCTGGTGCAACACCAGTTGGATGTCGTGTTGGCGAATGAAACGGTACCAGCGAACCCCGATCGGCCCTTGCATTCCTTCTTTCTCGGCAGCCAGCCGGTTTCACTTGTGGGACCGAGCACAGTCTGGAAA
>JAYWAV010000086.1:0-6757 GCA_043782015.1 Rhodoferax sp.
CTGCGACACGCAGATGGATGACGGGACATTTACCCCTCGTGTGGGCAACTTTGCCCCATCACGCTAAGATATTTCAAAACTCTAAAGTTTGTTATGAAATTTTTTTTGCTTGGGTTGATGTTGCTTGCCTCGTTCGGCGCCTTTGCTGGGGATACACCCAGCGCCGAGTCCACTGTGCCAAATGACTTCGTGGGTGACGCGCGCAAGGCAATTCAAGCCAAGAATTGGGGCTCCGCACAAGCATCGCTCAAATTGGCAATTCGCGATGAGCCGCGCAACGCTGATGCGCATAACTTACTTGCCTTCAGCTACCGCAAGCAGACTCAACCGGACTTGGTGAGGGCGTTTGAGCACTACAACATCGCACTCAAGATCAACCCCAGTCATCGCGGAGCCCACGAATACATTGGCGAGGCTTACCTGATGGACAAAAAGCCTGCCGAGGCTGAAAAACATCTGGCCTCACTCGAAAAAATTTGTGGGAACAAGACCTGCGAGGAATTTGTAGACTTGCAACGGTCTATCGCGCAGTACAAAGCCACAAACAAGTAGTCAGCTATGTCTGGCTAATCGTCTATCTCAAGCCCTTGAACGCCGTGCTGATGCACGTTGCAGCCACTGAAAATTGCGCTCCAGTATGTTCTGGAATACGTGAAACTGTTCATCATGACTACTACCGCCGAAAATCCAACCGCCATCAACGATCTGCAACAAATCTTGCCACCTGTTTCTTGCGACGCACTCACCGTGATGTTTGACGGGGCCTGCCCCTTGTGTCGACGCGAGATCGGGCTGTACCAGTCACTCACCCCTCTGGAGAACGTCGCCTGGCTGGACGTGAGTGAGGTCACAGCCAACCTGAACCCAGTCGATCAGGCTCGGTACATGGCCCGTTTTCATGTGCGCCAAAAAGACGGCAGCCTGCTAAGTGGCGCGGCGGCCTTTGTCGCGCTGTGGCTGGCCATGCCAGGCTGGCGCTGGTTGGGCCGGTTCGGACGCCTGCCAGGAGTTACTTCGCTCCTGGAGTTAGCGTACCGGGGCTTCTTGCACCTTCGCCCCACCTTGCAGCGCTGGATGCGCGCTGCTTAAGTCAGCTCGCAGGGCCTGCAGATTTGCGCTGTGACGTGGCACTGAAAATCAGCGCCGTGGGTAGCTTCACCAGCCCCGGCGCCAAAGTGTTTCGTCCTGCAGCTCGCGCCAATGGATGCGCGTCACTGTTTTTGAGAACACGGCTTCCAGTTCAATCCATTCAATCTTGACTTGCGGTGCGTCGGGTTCGATCACCTGGGACACCAGAAAGTGCTTGTTTTTAGCGACTGTCCGCACGGCGGTCCATTTGGTGAGCAAGAGCTTTTTGGGATGGAGCGGAGTCATAGAGCGATGGCTGCAAAGACTAAAGCGCGTGCAGCTGGAGTTCTACGAGGGTCACCAGCTCCAGGGCTTTGGCATGCGTTGCCTCCAGCCATACGGGTGGTGCTACTCCCGCCGTCAATGCCTCTTTCCAACGCAGTGCACACAGGCACCAGCGGTCGCCAGGTTTCAGCCCCGCAAAACGATGTTCGGGCCTGGGAGTGATCAGGTCGTTTCCCCGCGCCAGCGAATAGTCCAAAAACTCTGCGGTGACCCTGGCGCAGACTACGTGGGTGCCCCGGTCGTTCCCATCGGTATTGCAACAGCCATCTCGAAAGTAGCCGGTCAAAGGGGAAAAGGAGCAAGCCGTCATCGGGCCGCCCAGTACGTTCAATGCAGTCATGTCACTCAATTTAGGGATGTGGGGCCAGGACGGCCAGGGAATTCAACCGCCACAGGCCAAGTATGGCCCAGGTTTTGGTCCTGCGAAATTTCGTGGTCTTTCCAGTTTGAGCGATCGCAGCCGCCTGATGGTGAGGCCGGTGGGCGCAGCTGAACACCAGCTCGGTCGCAGCCTTGTAGGCGGCTGACGTTGTGAAGTTGCCGGCCATGCTGTTACGGCCGATGCGAAATTGATCGGGTGCGCCGATTTCAGTATGACCAGGCTTTTCTCAATGAAAACGCTGGTAAATTCAACATCGGCACAAGCTGGGTAACTTGATCAAATATCGCCTGGCGACAACACCAGTTGAAATCTGCAGCTTGAGCGCTCACAGCCTCCCCCAGCAGCCCATGGGATATGCCGTTTTCCTTGGTCACCAATTGATGCGCTGATCGACCTCGTAATCCGGTGCGGGTTGCGCTATCAAATCCCAATCCGGCCCGATTTGCTTCCGAACGGATTAGCTGCGGGTGCTGACACCCGCGCAATGTTTGGAGGAATGGAAATGAGTACTTTGACGATACGCTTGCCCGAGGACACGGCGCAGTGGCTCAAATCGCTGACGAAAAGCTGGGGCCTCTCTATGACCAAGCTGGTGGAGCAGCTCAGCGCGCACGCGCTGGCGGCGCGGGACACGGAGAACCATTTCCGAGCCATGGCCGCCACAGGAGATGTGGGCAAGGCGTTGGCAGTGCTGGATTGGCTGAATGCGCAGGATGGCGCGATGCTTGTCCGCTGAATTGAGCCTTAGCCACCTTGGAATATGAGTCAGCAGCTACTGAATTAATAGCAAGTCACGCAGCCCTTCGACAAGCGCAGGGGCGAGCGGTGCTTAAGCCGCCGCCTTGACCTTCAGCCGCCAGGCATGCAACAGCGGCTCGGTATAGCCGCTGGGTTGTGACAAGCCTTTGAACACCAGCTCGGTCGCAGCTTTGTAGGCGGCGGAGGTTGTGAAGTGGCCGGCCATCGGCTTGTACAACTTGTCACCCTCGTTCTGCTTGTCCACCACGGCGGCCATGCGCTCGAAGGTTTCGGTGATCTGGGCTTTGGTGACCACGCCATGCAAAAGCCAGTTCGCCATGTGCTGGCTGCTGATGCGCAGCGTGGCGCGGTCTTCCATCAGGCCCACGTTGTGGATGTCGGGCACCTTGGAGCAGCCCACGCCCTGGTCGACCCAGCGCACCACGTAGCCCAAAATGCCCTGCGCGTTGTTATCCAGCTCCTGCTGCTTCTCGGTGGCGCTCCAGTTCGGGTTTGCAGTGACGGGGATGGTCAGCAGGCCATTGAGAATTTCGTCACGCACCTTTTCGTATTTGGTTTTCTCCAGACGCTTTTGCACGTCTGACACCAGCACCTGGTGGTAATGCAGTGCGTGCAGCGTCGCGCCGGTGGGGCTGGGCACCCAGGCGGTGTTGGCGCCGGCATTGGGGTGGGAAATCTTTTGCTCCAGCATGGCCTTCATCAAATCAGGCATGGCCCACATGCCTTTGCCGATTTGTGCCTTGCCGCGCAGGCCGCAGGACAGGCCCACCAGCACATTGTTCATTTCGTACGCCTGAATCCACGCGCTGGTTTTCATATCGCCCTTGCGCAGCATGGGCCCAGCTTGCATCGCGGTGTGCATCTCGTCGCCGGTGCGGTCCAGGAAGCCAGTGTTGATGAAAGCCACGCGGCTGCTGGCGGCAGCGATACAGGCCTTCAGGTTGACGCTGGTGCGGCGCTCTTCGTCCATGATGCCCAGCTTCACGGTGCTGTCTTTGAGACCCAGCATCTTCTCCACGCGGGAAAAGAGTTCGGCAGCAAACGCGACTTCCGCAGGGCCGTGCATCTTGGGTTTGACGATGTAAACCGAGCCTTGGCGCGAGTTGCGAATCTGGCCCTCGGGTGCACCCTTCTTGCCGCGTTGCAGGTCATGCAATGCAATCGTCGTGGTGACCACGGCATCCAGAATGCCTTCGGGAATTTCCTGCGTGCTGCCGTCGGCTGCGGTGTGGAGAATGGCCGGGTTGGTCATCAGGTGTCCCACATTGCGCAAAAACATCAGCGAGCGACCGTGCAGCGTGACGGTCTTCTTGCCCACGGCGGCTTCGCTGCCGTCTCCTGATTTCGCGGCGGTGTAGACGCGGTCGGCGTTCAGGCCGCGCGTCAGTGTCTTGCCACCCTTCTCGAAACTCTCGGTGAGAGTGCCTTGCAGAATGCCCAGCCAGTTGCTGTAAGCGAGCACCTTGTCGGCGGCGTCGACCACGGCGACAGAGTCTTCCAGATCGAGGATAGTGGACAGTGCGCTCTCAATCACCAGATCGCTCACACCGGCTGCGTCAGATTTTCCGATCGGCGTTGCGCGGTTGACGATGATGTCCAAGTGCAGACCGTTGTGTTGCAACAGCACCGAGGAAGGCGCTGTAGCGTCGCCTTGGTAGCCAATGAATTGCTTTTTGTCGGCCAGCTTCGATGTAGTGCCGTCCTTCAAAGTCACGACCAGGTCTCCGCGCTTGATGGCGTAGCCGGTGGAACCCACATGCGAACCCGTCTTCAGCGGCGCGGTGCGGTCCAGCACATGGCGTGCGTACTCAATGACTTTGGCGCCGCGCTTGGGGTTGTAGCCTGTGACTTTCCCGTCTTTCTGGCCGACTTTCTCCTGGCCGTTGTCTTCAGGGATCACGTCCGTGCCGTACAGCGCGTCGTACAGGCTGCCCCAGCGCGCGTTCGCCGCGTTCAATGCATAGCGGGCGTTGAGCACGGGCACCACCAGTTGCGGACCCGCCTGCTTGGCGAGTTCAGCATCCACGTTCTTGGTGCTGATCTTGACCTTCTTGGGCGAGAGCACCAGGTAGCCAATGCGCTCCAGAAACGCGCGGTAGGCAGGCATATCAGTGATCGGGCCCGGATGCGCTTCGTGCCAAGTGTCCAGCGCCGTTTGCAGGCGGTCACGCTCCGTCAACAACGCGATGTTTTTGGGTGCAAGGTCGGCGACGATGGCATCAAAGCCTTTCCAGAAAGCCGCGGGCGCGATGCCGGTGCCGGGCAGTACTTTGCTTTCAATGAACTGGTGCAAAACAGTGGCGACTTGCAGGCGGTGTTCGGTAGTGCGGTGTGTGGACATGGAGAACCTCGAAATAAATGGAAAACCTGTGGCTTCGATGCCAATAGAAGGACTGTATTTCATCCTTTGGCGATAACTATATGGAAGAATATCAATCTATTTGTGACATAAACATGGGTATTCTCACCATATGCCATCGCCAAGCACCGTGACCGAACCGCAAGCAAGAGCCTTGCCGTTGCTGGGCATCCGGGTGGTGGAGTTCACCCATATGGTGATGGGGCCCACCTGCGGCATGGTACTCGCCGACCTGGGCGCTGAGGTCATCAAGGTCGAGCCGCTGGCCGGAGACAGTACGCGCAAGCTGCTGGGCAGTGGCGCCGGGTTCTACCCGCTGTTCAACCGCAACAAGAAAAGTATCGCGGTGGACATGAAGAGCGCGAAAGGGCGCGAGGTGGTGCTCAAGCTGATCGCCACCGCTGACGTCGTGAGCGAGAACTTCAAGACCGAGACCATGCAAAAGCTGGGGTTGGACTACGCCACGCTAAAAGCATTCGACGAGCGCCTGATCTACGTCAGCCACAAGGGTTTCCTGCCAGGCCCCTACGACCACCGCACCGCGCTGGACGTAGTGGTGCAGATGATGGGTGGCCTGGCTTATATGACTGGGCGCCCTGGCGATCCGCTGCGCGCAGGCTCCAGCGTCAACGACATCATGGGCGGCATGTTTGGCGCGATTGGCGCCATGGCGGCGCTGATGCAGCGCCAGCAGACTGGTAAAGGCCAGGAGGTGCAAAGCGCGCTCTTTGAGAACAACATCTTTCTGGTCGCGCAGCACATGATGCAGTTCGCGGTCACCGGCAAGGCGGCTGCGCCGATGCCCGATCGCATCTCGCCCTGGGGCATTTACGACGTGTTCAGTGTCAAAGACAACGAGCAGATCTTTCTGGCCGTGGTAGGCGACGGGCAGTGGAAAACCTTTTGCGAAGCCTTTGGCTATGCCGACCTGTTTGCCGACACGCGTGTCACGACCAACAACGACCGCGTGCTGGCGCGGGGCTGGCTAATTCCGGAGTTACGTGGGCGGCTGGCCCAATTCAACCGTGCCGAGCTGTCGCAACGCTTTGAGCAGGTCGGCCTGCCGTTTGCGCCGATCACCGATCCGCAGCATCTGTTTGATGACCCGCATCTGCAGCAGACCGGCGGGCTCGCGCCCATGGTATTGCCCGACGGGCGCAGAACACAGGTACCGCTACTGCCGCTAAAGCTCGGCGGCGAGCGTCTGGGCCTGCGGCTCGATCCCCCCAAATTGGGCGAGCACACCGACTCCTTGTTGTTGAGCTTGGGGTACACAGAAACCGAAGTGACAAGCCTGCATGCGGATGCAGTAGTGCTATGAAAAGTGTAGCTGCTTACGCAATCCCTGCGGGCGCCAGAGGCCAAAATTATGGATAAATTGAAACAACTGGAATCCTTTGTGTCGGTGGCTACGCGTGGCAGCCTGACTGCTGCGGCGAATGCCGAAGGCGTAGCCCCCGCGATCATGGGCCGGCGCCTGGATGGGCTGGAAGAGCGCCTGGGCGTGAAGCTGTTGCTGCGCACCACCCGGCGCATCACGCTGACGCACGAGGGCAGCGCGTTTCTGGAAGATTGCCAGCGCATCCTGGCCGATGTGTCTAACGCAGAGGCCAGCGTCAGCGCTGGGGGCGTAAAAGCCGCAGGCCATTTGCGCATCACCGCGCCCGCTGGCTTTGGGCGCCGCCATGTTGCGCCGCTGGTACCCAAGTTCCGTGCCGAACACCCGGATGTCAGCATTTCGCTGAACCTCAGCGACCGCGTGGTCGATCTGGCTGGGGAAGGCTACGACTGCGCCGTGCGGGTGGGCGATCTGCCGGATTCGTCGCTGGTCAGCGTGCGCATGG
>JAYWAV010000087.1:0-6669 GCA_043782015.1 Rhodoferax sp.
CGCCCTTTACATATTCCGCCGGTATTGCCCGCCGACCTCAAACAGGGCGTTGGTGATTTGGCCCAAAGAGCACACGCGTACCGCGTCCATCAGCACCTCGAACACGTTTTTATTCTCAATCACGGCTTCCTGCAGGGCCTTGAGCATGGCAGGTGATTTTTCGGCATAGCGGGTGTGGAAGTCGTGCAGGCGTGTGAGCTGGCTCTGCTTTTCGTCTTCGGTGGAGCGCGCCAGTTCCAGCTTGTCCTGCACCGCGTCGCCATGCGGATTGCGGAAGGTGTTGACGCCAATGATGGGCAGCTCGCCGGTGTGCTTGAGCATCTCATACGTCATGCTCTCGTCCTGGATCTTGCCGCGCTGATAGCCAGTCTCCATGGCGCCCAACACGCCACCGCGGTCGGCAATGCTTTCAAACTCTTTCAGCACTGCCTCTTCCACGAGCTCGGTCAACTCTTCGATGATGAAGGCGCCCTGGTTCGGATTTTCGTTCTTGGCCAGACCCCACTCGCGGTTGATGATCAGCTGGATCGCCATGGCGCGGCGCACGCTGTCTTCGGTGGGCGTGGTGATGGCTTCGTCGAACGCGTTGGTGTGCAGGCTGTTGCAATTGTCGTAAATCGCGATCAGCGCCTGCAGCGTGGTGCGGATGTCGTTGAACTGGATTTCCTGCGCGTGCAGGCTGCGGCCGGATGTCTGGATGTGGTACTTCAGTTTCTGGCTGCGCTCGTTGGCGCCGTACTTTTCTTTCATCGCCACGGCCCAGATGCGGCGCGCCACGCGGCCCATCACGGTGTATTCGGGATCCATGCCGTTGGAAAAGAAGAACGACAGGTTGGGCGCGAAGTCGTCAATGTGCATGCCACGCGCCAAATACGCTTCGACGAAGGTGAAGCCGTTGGACAGCGTGAACGCGAGTTGCGAAATCGGGTTCGCCCCCGCTTCGGCAATGTGGTAGCCGCTGATGGACACCGAATAGAAGTTGCGCACATCGTGGCGCACAAAATACTGCGCGATGTCGCCCATCACCTTCAGTGAAAACTCGGTACTGAAGATGCAGGTGTTCTGGCCCTGGTCTTCCTTCAGGATGTCGGCCTGCACCGTGCCACGCACATTTGCGAGCACCCATTCGCGGATCTTCTGGGCCTCGGTGTCGGTCGGCTCGCGGCCGTTGTCGGTCTTGAACTTGTCGATGCTCTGGTCAATCGCGGTGTTCATGAACATCGCAAGAATTGAAGGCGCTGGGCCGTTGATGGTCATGCTGACCGAGGTGGCCGGGTTGCACAGATCAAAGCCGCCGTACAAGACCTTCATGTCGTCCAGCGTGGCAATCGACACACCGGAGTTGCCGACCTTGCCGTAGATGTCTGGCCGTGGATCAGGATCGTTGCCGTACAGCGTGACCGAGTCAAACGCGGTGGACAGGCGCTTGGCAGGCATGCCAGCGCTGAGCAACTTGAAGCGCGTGTTGGTCTTGTACGCATCGCCTTCACCGGCGAACATGCGCGTCGGGTCTTCGCCCTCGCGCTTGAAGGCAAAGGTACCCGCCGTGTAGGGGTAGCTGCCCGGCACGTTGTCCAGCATTAGCCACTTGAGCACTTCGCCGTGGTCTTCATATTGCGGCAGCGCAACCTTGCGGATCACTGTGCCGCTCAAGGACTTGGTGGTCAGCGCGGTGCGGATTTCCTTGTCGCGGATCTTGACGATGTATTCATCGCCCGCGTAGGCCTTTTGCATCTCGGGCCACTGTTGCAACAGCTTGCGTGCAGACGGGTCTTGCAGTCCCTCGCGCTCCACGGCCAGGTCGAGTGCGGCCTGTGAAGCGCGCGCCTTGCCGGGCTTGCCCACCGCCAGCATGTCGGACGCAGCGCGCAGTTGCTGGATTTCGCGCGCCAGGCAGGCTTGAGCACGCGCCTTGGTTTTGTAGCCGCGCACCGTATCGCTGATTTCTGCCAGATAACGCGTGCGCGCGGCGGGCACAACCGGCGTCTGGTTGGAACTGAAACGCACCTCCACCCGCGGCAGGATGCCGTCTTTCAGTGGCACACCGAGCGCCTTCAGGCGTGGCAGCAGCGCCTGGTACAGCGCGGTCACACCGTCGTCGTTAAAGCGCGCGGCCATGGTGCCGAACACCGGCATCTGCTCGGGAGGCAGGTTCCAGGCTTCCTTGTTGCGCTGCACCTGCTTGGCCACGTCGCGCAGCGCGTCGTTGGCACCTTTGCGGTCGAACTTGTTGATGGCAACAAATTCGGCAAAGTCCAGCATGTCAATTTTCTCGAGCTGGCTGGCGGCACCAAACTCGGGTGTCATCACATACATGGGCACATCCACATGCGGCACGATGGCGGCGTCGCCCTGGCCGATGCCGGAGGTCTCCACCACGATGAGGTCAAAACCTGCGACCTTGCAGGCGGCAATCACGTCTGGCAATGCGGCGCTGATCTCGGAGCCAAATTCGCGTGTAGCCAGGCTGCGCATGAAGACGCGCTGCCCGTCCTTCCACGGGCTGATGGCATTCATGCGGATGCGGTCACCCAACAGGGCCCCGCCGCTCTTGCGGCGCGATGGGTCGATCGAAATCAAGGCGACGCGCAGTGCGTCGCCTTGGTCCAGTCGCAGGCGGCGGATCAGCTCGTCGGTCAGACTGGACTTGCCTGCACCCCCAGTACCGGTAATGCCCAAAACCGCTATCTTTTTAGTAGCTGCCTGCGCACGGATGGCGAGCGTTAGCGCCTCATTTACCTTGGAACTTTCCAGGGCAGTCAGCAATTGCGCGAGTGCCCGCCAGGAGGCTTCGGTGTGGCCCTGAATCGCCTGGATGTCGGTTGGCGCGAAGCTGGTGATGTCCTTGTCGCAGCGCATGACCATCTCGCCGATCATCCCTTGCAGCCCCATGCGCTGGCCGTCCTCCGGGCTGTAGATGCGCGTCACGCCGTAAGCCTGCAGTTCACGGATTTCCGGTGGCACGATGACGCCGCCGCCACCGCCAAACACCTGGATGTGTGCGCCGCCCCGGCTCTTCAGCAGGTCGACCATGTACTTGAAATACTCGACATGACCACCCTGGTAGGAGCTGATCGCAATGCCCTGTACGTCTTCTTGCAGGGCAGCAGTGACGACCTCATCGACGCTGCGGTTGTGGCCCAGGTGAATCACTTCGGCGCCCATGCCCTGCAAGATGCGGCGCATGATGTTGATGGCCGCGTCGTGGCCGTCGAACAGGCTGGCGGCAGTGACAAAACGCACCTTGTGCGTTGGGCGATAGTTGGCAAGGGCCTTGAACTCTGCAGACAGGTCGGTCATGGCTTGGCACCTAATTGACGTTTACGTAAACGTCAACTGTAAACCATTTGGCTTTTGCGCCCTTTTTTTGCCACCCCTTACACTGCGGGCAATGCAGCCCATCCAGTTGTTCGACCCTGCGTCCAGCACCTATACCTACGTCCTGTTTGACGAGTCCACGCGCGAAGCAGCCATCATCGACCCGGTGGACGCCCAGCTGGAGCGCGACCTGAGCGTATTGCGGCAGTACGGGCTGAAACTGGTGTGGACGATCGAGACCCACGCCCACGCCGACCACATCACCAGCGCCGGCCAACTGGCCGAGCACTCGGGCGCCAGGACGGCGGCCCCTGCGGGTTGCGGTATTAACACCGCAGCGATGCAACTGGTCGACGGCGACACTCTGCGGTTTGGCAACGAGCAGCTCAAGACAATGCACACCCCGGGACATACCGCGGGCAGCATGTGCTTCCTGTGGCGCAATCATGTTTTCACCGGTGATACGCTGCTGATCGATGGTTGCGGCCGTACCGACTTTCAGTCCGGCAGCGCCGAGGCGATGTACCACAGCCTGACCGAAATCCTGCTCAAGCTGCCCGACCCCACCATCGTCTGGCCCGGCCACGATTACCAGGGCCGCACGCAATCCACCATTGGCGCGGAGAAGCAGGGCAATGCGCGCGTAGCAGGCAAATCACTGGATGAATTCGTCGCCATCATGTGTGCGCTGAATTTGCCGCCGCCGCGCCGCCTGGACGAAGCGGTACCGGCTAACCTGACCTCAGGCGTGCGCCATGACGCGGGAACCCCGGGTGCCAACACGCTGATAGCTGCCGAAGGCTATGCGGGCGACATTTCGCCCGAGTTGGCCAACGCCTGGTGGCAAGCGGGTGACAGCGTGTTGATCGATGTGCGCACTGACGCCGAGCGCGAATGGGTGGGCTTTGTGCCCGGCGCCGTGGCGCTGGCATGGAAGCAGTGGCCGGGCATGGCGATGAACGCTGGCTTTGATGCGGGCCTGCTGGCCGCAGTGCCGCAGGGCAAGAAAGCGCTGCTGCTGTGCCGCAGCGGCGTGCGCTCGATTGCGGCCGCCAAACGCGCGACCGAGCTGGGCCTACAGGCTTACAACATTCTGGATGGTTTTGAAGGTGCACCCGATGCGCTGGCACATCGGGGCAAAAAAGGTGGCTGGCGTTTTGCCGGTCTGCCATGGCGACAAGGTTGAACATGACACTGCTGGCTCTGGATATTGGAAATACCCGCCTGAAATGGGCGCACTACGCATCAACTGCACCGGGCGCGCAGATGCTGGCGCAAGGCGCCGAATTTCTGGAAAACATCGACAAACTGTCAGAGGGTGTCTGGAGCGATTTGCCTGCGCCGGGCCATGTGCTGGGCTGCGTGGTGGCGGGCGATGCGGTCAAACGTCGCGTGCAGGAGCAACTGGACCCGTGGGATGTGACTCCGCAGTGGGTCGTGGCCAGCGAGTCCGAAGCGGGTTTGCGCAACGGCTATGACCATCCGACGCGGCTGGGCGCAGACCGCTGGGTTGCGATGGTGGGTGCCTACCACCGCATGCTGGGCAAAGGCGCGCCGCGCCCGATGGTTGTGGTGATGGTTGGCACGGCTGTGACGGTGGAAGCCATCGACGCGCATGGCAAGTTTTTGGGTGGTTTGATCCTGCCCGGGCACGGCATCATGCTGCGCGCATTGGAGTCCGGCACGGCTGGGCTGCACGTGCCCACCGGTGAAGTGCGCGAGTTCCCCACCAACACCAGCGATGCACTGACCAGCGGCGGCACCTATGCGATTGCAGGCGCCGTGGAACGCATGATTCAGCATGTGCGCGCGCACTGCAGTGCGGAGCCTGAATGCATCATGACCGGCGGCGCAGGCTGGAAGATGGCGCCCAGCATGACGCAGCCGTTTGAGCTGGTGGATAACCTGATTTTTGACGGCCTGCTGCAGATGGCGAGTCAGCGCTTTACAAGCTAAAACAAGTTTCCGCAGGGCCGCCCCAAGCTCTGAATCGCTTGGCGGTCAGCCCCGGCATGGGAAAATTAGCCCCTTTGGGCGCAGCGGCCGGCACAGCGGCGGAGCGTGGGGGCCTACAGATCCAGCAACTGCGAGAAATCTGTGTCGCTGGAGCGCGCGCGCCCTTCCGGAAGCACGGCAACCTGCTCAAAGCTGTGGTCCACCACGCGCGCCGTAGTCTCGGCCAGCGCGGGGGACCGCACCATGGCATCCTCCAGACTGCGGATCAGATAGGCCCGCGCACCTTCGGGCGACTCGCCGTTCAGATCAAAAGTGACATTCACCGTCAGGCGCACCGTGGCCAGCTCGGGCACAGAGCGGGATTCGCGTTGTATTTGCGCGGAGTCTTGCAATACGGCACCTTGTGGGCTGATGAACAGTATGCGCGCCCGCACCTTGGCAGACAGCACATGCGATTGCCCATCCGCATGGACCACCAGCATCGTTCCATTGCCAAAGTCGCGCGCCCAGGCGGTCTTACCGTGCTGGAAACCGCGGATCGCAAAACCGTATTCACGAGGGGAAACAAATAGACGCCCATTGGCATCCAGGGAGGGGTCATCAATCTCGAAATCGTCGTGAACGAATGAGTAGCGATACACCCCAGCGGCCACCTGACGGCGAATCGCTTCAGGCAGGCCGTCCGGCCTGTCAACAGCATTCAACTCGTTCCAGACGGTCATTGCATCTCCCTGCTAGGACATCATCATACTAAGGTTTGCCTGCAGCCAGCCAAGTTTCCACGAGCCGTACCCAGTACGTTGCGCCCAGCGGTATCAGTTCGTCATTGAAGTCGTAACTGGGGTTGTGCAACATGCACGGACCACCGCCGTGGCCGATCTCGCGGTGGTCTCCCTCGCCATTGGAGATGAAGGCATAGCAGCCGGGCTTGGCCATCAGCATATAGGCGAAATCTTCTGCGCCCATCGTAGGCTCTTGAGCCACGACCAGTGCTTCACCGACGATGCCCACCATGACCTTACGTGCGAATTCGGCCTCCGCAACGGAGTTGATCGTCGGCGGGTAGTTGCGCACAAATTCAAACTCGCACTGCGCGCCAAATGCCGCTGAGGTATTGCTGCTGACTTCGCGCATACGCCGCTCGATCATGTCCAGCACCTCAACACTGAAGGTGCGCACTGTGCCTTGCAACTCCACCGAATTGGGCACCACGTTGGTAGCTTCGCCTGCATGTACCATCGTGACCGAGATGACCGCCGCATCGATGGGCTTGGTGTTGCGGCTGACAATGGTCTGCAGCGCCAGCACCAGCTGGCAGGCCGCGGGAATAGGGTCCACGGTGTTATGCGGCATCGCTGCGTGGCCGCCCTTACCGCGCAAGATGATCTTGAACTC
>JAYWAV010000088.1:0-6659 GCA_043782015.1 Rhodoferax sp.
GCAAGGCGCGCTGAGTGTGGAGGTGCACGACCTGCAGGTGCATTGGTCTTTGCGCCGTCTGCTGGACGGTGTCGCGCAGGTGGACCAGTTGGCCGCGCGTCTGGTGCACATTGAAGATCGCCGCCCCGCTGCCCCTCCCGGCGCCAGCACACCGTTCACCAGTTTTGTGCTGCCCGTCAAAGTGGACACCCACTTGTCCATTGCCACGTTGGAGTGGCAAGGTACGACCGCACTGACTGCGACTGATCTGGCTAGTCACTATGTTTTTGATAGTACCTCACACATGTTGGACGCGGGCCGCGGCCGTATTTCTTCTGGAAATTACCAGTTCAACGCGACCCTGCAAGCCCAGGCGCCTATGGCTCTGAGAGCCCAAGTGCGGGGCACGGTCCAAACCACTTTGCCCGGCCACAAGACGCCGTGGGAAATTCCGGCCCAGGCGACCGTCAGCGGCAACCTGGCCGGAGCCGACGCAACGCTAGACCTGCAAGCGGCGTTGAGCCCGCCCAACGGCCAGACTATGCAGGCCAAGTTGACGGCCCGCGTACAACCCTGGCAGGCGCAACCGGTGGTGCAGGCCCAGGCCACCTGGCAAGGGCTGGACCTGGCAGCAGTGTGGCCACAAGCGCCGCAGGCGCGGCTCAGCGGTGAGGCTTCGGTCACGCCCGCGGGTAACGGCTGGCATGCCGCGGTCAAAGCCAGCAATGCACAGGCTGGGCCATTGGACAAGCACCGCTTGCCGCTGGAGCGCCTGGACGCGCAACTGGCCTATGCCCAAGGCCAATGGGCCATACGGTCACTGCAAGTCATGGGAGCTGGCGGCAAACTGGAAGCACAGGGGCAAATTAGCGCAAGCAACCCGTCAGCTGGCTGGCAAGGCCAGGCGAAGCTGACCGGCGTGAATACCGCGGCGGTGGATTCGCGCCTGGCCAACACCGTGCTGGACGGCCAGCTCACGGCGCAGCAAAGTGACACAGGCATTGCATTCAAAGCTGAGGTGACAGGTATGGTCGCGCGCAATGCGCAAGCCGCGGGCAGCAAGGGCGTGCGCGTGCAGCGGCTTGCTGCCAACGGCGTGTGGAAAGCACCGCTGCTGAAGATCGACAGCCTGACGTTGGAGACGGATGACGCAACGCTGAATGGGCAGCTCAGCATTCAGACCAACGACTACAACACCAGCGGCGAATTGGCGCTGAGCCTGCCGGGCGCTAGCGCCAACGCCAAAGGCCAGCTCAGCAGCAGCCAAGGCGATGGCAAGGTGCAAATACAGATGACCGATGCGGCGTTGCTCAACCGCTGGCTCGCTCGCCTGCCCGGTACGCCCGCCAGCCTCACAACACAACAGATCAAAGGCACCGGCACGCTGGAAGGCCGCTGGCATGGGGGTTGGCAGAACCGCGGCCAGTCGATGGAGATTCAGGCTGCAGGGCGTGTCCCGCAGATGGAATGGTCGGGTGGCGGCACGCCAGCGGCCGCCCCATGGCGCCTGCGCGATGGTCAGCTGGATGCATCGGGCACGCTGGCTGCGTTAACACTGAAAACGCAAAGTCAGATGGAGCGCGACACCCAGCGCCTGAACCTGCAAGCCAGTGCGGTGCTGGGCCAGGTGAACGACAGCACCTGGCGGGCACAGTTGGACAGCTTGCAAGCCACCGCCCAGGACAGCCGCCGCGCGGGCGTGTGGGCGCTTGATCTTGCGGAGCGCGTGACTTGGTCTTACCAACAAACCGCCACCAGCCGCAGCCTGGAAGGCACCGCAGGCACACTGCGCCTGACCGGGCCCAACCCCGGCACCGCTTTGTTGAATTGGCAAAGCGCGCGCTGGGCGCAGACTGGCACAAGCGGCACGGCAGGCCAACAGCGCACGCAATGGAACTCGCAAGGCCGCCTGACCGATTTGCCCGTAGGTTGGCTCGGCGCCTTCAGCCCCACCCCGTTGGCTGAATTGGGTCTGCGCGGCAATGTGATTCTGGGCGGGCAGTGGGATGTTCAAAACAATGGCGCATTGCAAGTGCGCGCGCACCTGGAACGAACGTCGGGCGACCTGCAACTGCTGGGCGAAGGCGACGACACCGCGCTGCGCAGTGCAGGCTTGCGTGTGGCGCGGCTGGAGGTGTCCAACGACGGCGACCAGCTCGCTGCCCGGCTGCGCTGGGAGAGCGAGCGGGCAGGCCAGCTGCAAGCCGACTTCAGCACGCGCCTGCAGCAGACCGACGGAACCTGGGGCTGGGGCGCGGATGCGCCGGTCAGCGGCCAGCTCAAAGCCCAATTGCCCCGGGTCGGCGTCTGGTCCGTATTGGCACCGCCAGGCTGGCGCATGCGCGGCACACTGGATGCAGACGCCACGCTTTCCGGCACACGCAAGCACCCGCTGTGGCGCGGCCGATTGAGCGCCACAGATTTGGCGTTGCGCTCGGTGGTCGATGGCGTCGATTTCAGCGGCGGCACACTGCGCACACGCATGGAAGGCGAACGGCTGGACATTGACGAATTCACGTTGCAAGGCGCGGGCGGCAGCACGGGTGGCCTGCTGTCCGCCACCGGCTTTGTGCAATGGCCCACGCCAGATGCAAACGCCACAGGCACGGAAGCCCCCTTTCTGGAGCGCCTGCGCATGGAGGTTGACGCCACCGCCAAAGCCCTGCGGGTCAGCGCCCGCAGCGACCGGCGCTTGGTGCTGTCCGGCAACTTGTCCGCTCGCCTGGCCACTGCCAAGCTGGCCATTCGCGGCACGCTGAAGGCCGACCAGGCTCTGTTTGTGATGCCCGAAGACAGCACACCGCGGCTGGGCGATGACGTGGTCGTGCGCAAGCCAGCCCCGGTCACACCATTGGTGGCCCCGCGCGTAGCCCGTGTTGCGCCGGCCAATGCCGTACAGGTCCAGCCCGATCTGGTCATCACGCTGGAGTTGGGGGATGACTTCAGGGTACGCGGCAGTGGCCTCAGTACGCTGCTTGAAGGCAGCCTGGAACTGCGCAACGCGGGCCGCACGCTGGCACCGCGACTGAGCGGCACGATACGCACCGCCCAAGGCACCTACAAGGCCTACGGCCAGCAGCTCGACATCGAGGAGGGCGTGTTGCGCTTTACCGGCCCGTACGACAACCCGTCGCTCGACATCCTGGCGATACGCCCGAACCTGACGCAGCGCGTGGGCGTACAGATCAGTGGCACGGCGTTGCTGCCCGTTGTGCGCCTGTACGCCGACCCCGATTTGCCGGAGTCCGAAAAACTGGCCTGGCTGATCCTGGGTCGCTCTGGGGCCAATGGCGGGGCCGAGTCGGCGATGCTGCAACAGGCCGCGCTGGCGCTGTTGGGCAATAAGGCAGGTGCTACCGGCGGGATCGCAGACGTGTTTGGACTGGATGAAATTTCGGTTCGCGGCGCAGCAGACGCAGACACCTTGCCCAGCTCGACCCCCGGTACCACCGCCGCGGGCACAGCCACCGGGGCCACGGTGACTTTGGGCAAGCGCATTTCGCGCGATTTCTATGTGGCCTATGAGCGCAGCCTGGCCAGCACGGTGGGCACGCTGTCCATCTTTTACGACCTGTCACGGCGATTCACCTTGCGCGGGCAGACGGGTGAGCAGAGCGCTATCGACCTGATTTTTACGTTGCGGTACGAGTAAATTTCGCGTCGTTCCCTGACTACCTTTGTTGGCGCACAGAGGAAGGGGGTCTGCGCGGGGCCTCATGGCGTGCCTAAGGCCACACAAATCGGCTCCGCGCAGACCCCCTTCCTCTGTGACTTACTGAGACTCAACTGTCTAACTTAAGACCGCTCGCCCTGAGCTTGTCGAAGGGCTTCGACGAGCTCAGCCCGAACGGATTTTCACTGCGCCCCAGTCGCTTCATCTCGCCGGGGTGGGGAGTGCCGGGAGCCGATTTGTGTGGCCTTAGGCACACCATGAGGCCCCCGGCGTTCACCACCCCGGCAGGCGAAACTGCAGGACAAACACAGGGCGCAACAAACCCAAACCCATCAACTGGGATAATCGAGGGTTACACCGGAACCCCATGGCACTCATTACCCTTCTCGACGCCCAACTGGCATTTGGGCACGTCCCGCTCCTGGACCACGCTGACTTCTCCCTCGAAACGCAGGAGCGCGTGGGTCTGATTGGCCGCAATGGCGCTGGCAAATCCTCGATGCTCAAGATTCTGGGCGGCATGGACAAGCCCGATGACGGTACCGTGCAAGTGCAAAGCGGCACGCGTATTTCCTATGTGGCGCAAGAGCCTCAACTCGACGGCGACGCTACAGTTTTCATAGCTGTTCGTGTAGGTCTGGAGCGCGTCATCGGCCTGATTGAAGAATATTGTCTGGGCCATGGCGACCTCGACGCGATGCAAAGCGAGATCGAAACGCTGGATGGCTGGAACTGGGAGCAGCGGGTCAACGAGACGTTGCAACGCCTGCACTTGAACCCCGACGCCATCATCAACACGCTGTCTGGCGGAACCAAGAAGCGCGTAGCACTGGCGCAAGCGCTGGTGGCGCAGCCCGATGTGCTGCTGCTCGATGAGCCCACCAACCACCTGGACCTGGATTCCATCGAATGGCTGGAAGGCCTGCTGGTGGACTTCAAGGGCTCCATCATCACCATCACCCACGACCGTTCCTTCCTCGACAACGTGGCAACGCGCATCGTCGAGCTGGACCGTGGCAAGCTGCTTAGCTACCCCGGCAACTTTGCAGCCTACCTGCTGCAAAAAGAAGAACAACTGGCGCAAGAGGCGGTGATCAGTGCCAAGGCCGACAAGCTGTTGGCGCAAGAAGAGGTGTGGATTCGCAAGGGCGTGGAAGCGCGCCGCACCCGCGCTACCGCGCGCATCGTGCGGCTGGACGAGTTGCGTGCCAAACACGCAGCGCGCCACGAGGTGGTGGGCAGCGTCAACATGGATGTCAGCACGGGTGACAAGAGCGGCAAGCTGGTGGCTGAACTCACACACGTGTCCAAAACATTCGTCACCGGCGACACCCAGCGCAAGATCGTCGATAACTTCAGCGCCACCATCCTGCGCGGCGACAAGATTGGCCTGCTGGGCCCCAACGGCGCGGGCAAGACCACACTGCTCAAGCTGATTCTGGGCGACTACAAGGCCGACCCGGCACCCGCCAATTCGCCCAAGCCCGAACCCGGCCACAGCCCCTGGGGCACGGTGCGCCAGGGCGCCAACATCACCGTCGCCTACTTCGACCAGATGCGCAACGCGCTGGACCTGGACGCAACGCTCGAAGACTTCATCAGCCCCGGCTCCGAGTGGATCGAGATTGGCAACCAGAAGAAACACCGCAAGAGCTATCTGGGTGACTTTTTGTTCTCCCCGGCGCGCGCGACTTCGCCTGTTCGATCATTGAGCGGTGGCGAACGCAATCGTTTGCTGCTGGCGCGCCTGTTTGCGCGCCCGGCCAACGTGCTGGTGCTCGATGAGCCGACCAACGATCTGGACATCGACACGCTGGAATTGCTGGAAGACCTGCTGCAAAACTACGACGGCACGGTGTTCCTGGTCAGCCACGACAGGACCTTTTTGGACAACGTGGTCACCAGCACCATTGCCTACGAGGGAGATGCCAAGTGGCGCGAGTACGAAGGCGGCGTCAGCGACTGGCTGATCCAGACCAAGCGCGCCAACGCCATCAACGCGGCGCAAGGTAAAAGTACGGCCAAGCCCTTTAACTACGAGCGTGAGCAGCTACAAAAACAGGAGCAAGCTACAGCCGCTGTGTCGGCGGCTGCACCCGCTGCGCCCGCACCCGCGAAGACCAAGAAGCTCAGCTTCAAGGAGCAGCGCGAACTGGACGGCCTGCCCGCCGCCATCGCCGCGCTGGAGGCCGAGCAGGCTGAGATCACAGAAGCGTTGGCCGATGGCACCCTTTACGGCAGCGACAACGCGCGCGCGGTGGAATTGTCCGAGCGCAGCACGCAGATCGATGATGCGCTGATGGCTGCGCTGGAGCGTTGGGAAGTTTTGGGCAAGCCCGCGAACTGATGTCCATCTGTCTGCATATTGGCGACGACGCGACCACTGTGACCGCTCTGCCGGGCGTGGCACCGTTGTCACTTTTACTGGGCACACAGCGCACGGCCGCTGCGTTTTTTCGCAACGCACCGCCCACCGCTGCCGAACTGGAGAACGCCATCATGGCGGTGGAAGACGAAGTCACGCGTGCCCGCACCTTGGTCGCCGGCCAGACCGACCTGTGGACCACCGACGACGCCATCCGGCAGATTGCGCTGCTCTACGGCGCGCCCGATGAGTCCGAGATGGAGTTGCCGATTGCGGCGGTGGAGCGCATGTTTGATCTGCTGGCCGCAATGGCGCAAGGTCGCCCGGCCTCCAGCGCAGGCATTCCGATCGACACCGGCTTTGCAGCCACGCTGCTGATCCTGCGCGAGTTCATGCACCACCTGCAGTTCGCAGCGATCCGCGTGCTGGCCAGCCCGGCTGCACACTAGGCCAGGTAGCGCTCCACTTCCTTCACCAGCCAGTCCATCACCACGCGTACGCGGGTGGGCAGGTTGCGCCGGTTCGCATACAGCAGCGTCAGCGGCATGGGTGCGGGCAAATAGTCCGGCATCACCGTTTGCAACAGCTCTTGCGCCAGCAACTCGCGCACGCCCGCCGCAGGCACCTGTATCAACCCCAGCC